>JALHOX010000175.1 GCA_022842805.1 Phycisphaerae bacterium
GGAACGCGGTAACACGGCGCTCGAGCTGAACGGCGCTCAGAGCCGTCTGCTGACCTTCGGCACGAACGGCGACGAATACACGCGCCTGGGCGGGACGACCTCGGGCAATCTGCAACTGCGCGGCGGCGGCGTGAGCAATCCGCTGACCGTCAATCTGCTGGGCGCGGGCACCGGCGGACAACTCGACCTCTATCGCACCACCGGACAACTGGGCGCGCGCATGAATGGCGGCACCAGCACCACCGGCGGCGCAGTGATCGTTTTCAACGAGGCGGCGCAGCAGACGATCGACCTCAACGGCGATGAATCCAGCGGCGGCGGCTCGATCACGCTGCGCGACGGCGCCGCCGATCGCCTGATTCTCGACGCCGACGCCAATCGGATGCAGTTCTTCGCCGGCTCGATCGAGTCGCTCCGCATCAGCGGTAACGGCGGCGACAACGCCAGCGTGATCGACATGCGCAACAGCGCCGAGATCACGACGATCGAGCTTGACGCGGACGAGAGCGACAAGGGAATCATCCGCGTTCGCAGCGCTACGGGCGGCGGCGGGGTCACGATCGACGGCGGCGAAACCAGCGGCGCGGGCGGACAGATGCTGGTCTACAACACCGCCGGCGACAACACGGTCGAGATCGACGGCGACAACGGCAGCGGCAACTCGTTTCTGTCGCTGCGTCGCGCGGGCGGCGCGACCGCGATCGGCATGAGCAGCTCGGAGGGCGGCAACGGCGCCGACATCAGCCTCTACAACGCCGCCGGCCAGCTCGCGATTCAGATCGACACGAACTTCAACAACGGCGCGAACAGCCGCATCATCGTGGACGAGCTTCAGATCGCGGGCGGTAGCGACCTCTCCGAACAGTTTGATATCGCGAGTGCGTCGGGCGAGCCGCAGCCGGGGATGGTGGTCTGCATCGACCCCGCCAATCCGGGCAAGCTCATCGTCAGCAGCAAGGCCAACGATCGCACTGTCGCCGGCGTCATCAGCGGCGCGGGCGGCGTGAAGCCGGGCATGTACATGGGGCAGGCCGGCACCGCCGCCGACGGCAAGTCGCCCGTGGCGCTGACGGGCCGCGTCTACTGCTTCGTGGATGCCTCCAACGGTCCGATCCAGCCCGGCGATCTGCTCACCACCTCCGCCACCCCCGGCCACGCGATGAAGGTCAGCGACCACGGCGCGGCGCAAGGCGCGATCATCGGCAAGGCGATGTCGAGCCTGGAAAGCGGCCAGGGCCTCGTGCTCGTGCTGGTCAACCTGCAGTAATCGGTCGAGCGGTGAGGCAAGGAGTTTTGACGATGAAACTGCTCAAGCACATTGCCGCGATGACCTTGGCGCTCGGCGCAGGCGCGACCGCGCTGGCCGACGCCTACACGACCGAAAGCCGGCTCTGGCCCGGCGGCGTTGTGCCCTACGTCTACGCCGACGATTTCATTCAGGAAAACGTCGTGCCGGTCGAGGCCGCGATGGCGGTGTGGGAAGCGGCGACCAACGTGACGTTTGTGCCGCGGACCAACCAGGCCGATTACGTCGTGATTCGAAACGCCGGCGAAGGCAACGGCAGCAGCTCGCCCTATATCGGGCGTGAGGGCGGCGGGCAGACGCTGTACATCCGCGACCTGATCTACACCTGGACGCCGACTGCGTACACCTACGGCCTGGCGCACGAGTGGGGCCATGTGCTGGGTCTGCACCACACGCATCAGCGCGCCGACCGCAACGGCTTTGTGACGATCTACAACAGCCGCATCGTCGAAGGTCGCGAGGGCAATTTCTCGCTGGTCTCGAGCGCACTGGGCTATCCGCGCGGCCGCATGGATTACGACTCGGTCATGTCCTACGGGCAGTGCATCTTTTCCACCTGCGACGATTGCGGTGCGGATGCTGAGAACTGCCGCGTGATTGAGATCAACGATCCGGCCGACGCGGCGACCTGGCAGGTGCCGATGGGCCAGCGCGATCACCTGAGCGAGTTCGACGTCTGGACGGTGCTCTTTATGTACCCGCTGGCGAACTGGCGGTTTCTGGAATTGAACTACCCGGGCAGCTCGCAATCGGGCACGTTTCACAATCCGTATCAGACCTTCGCGAACGCCGCGGAGCTGGCGCCGGACAACATCGTGCTGTGGATGCAGCCCGCGACCTATGAGCAGCCGCCGGCGGCGATCACGACGCGGATGCTGCTCCGCGCTCCGCATGGCGGCGTCTTAATCCGCTGACGCCCCGATACCGCGAGTCGACAAGACCTGGAGATGAGCAACATGAAATATGCGACGAAGACTAAGACGACCCTGCGACTTGTGATGGCGATGGCGGTCGGCTTTGCGACGGCGACGGCCGCCGCCGCCACCTTCCGCGTCGAAATCGACTTCATGGGCGACCCTGGCGACGGCCACGACCATCAGCCCGATCAGATCGTTCTCGATGCGGTGATTCAGATGTTCGCATGTCAGGGCCATACGCTGATCCTCGACCTGGATGATCAGATCCCGCATGTGAACACGCTGATCGGCGATCCGACCGCGGATTGCAGTAACTTCTGGAACTACACCGGCGCCACCAACACGTACCGCTCGCTGCGAAATACGTGGTTTGATCGAGAGGGCGTGGACGGCTGGCACTATTGCATCTTCGCCCATCAATATGCGACCGACGCGGATCCGGCGAATTCGGGGAGCGGCTGCAACGCGACGAACAGCTCGGGCCGGGCGAATGGCGGCGACGCCTTCATCGTCACTCTGGGCGGCGCTCCGTGGGCCGGACAGGAAGGCACGCAGTTCGCACAGGCGGGGACGCTGGCACACGAGTTGGGCCACAACCTGGGCCTCTCTCACTGCGGCACGGCAAACTGCGCCAGCAACAGCTTCGACGGCACCGCGACGTGGGTCGGGCCGCAGGTGCCCAACATGCCCAGCGTGATGTCCTACAACTACCAGACGTCGGGCGTGCGGACGCAGTTGATCGCCAACGGCCTCGCTTTCGACGAAGCGCTCTTCAAAGAGCTCGATTATTCGCACGGCCGCATGTGCAGTTGGAACGAGAACAACCTGAATGAAACGCGCGGCACGGTGATGATGCCCGTCGATTACAACTGCGACAACGACACGCAGGACAGCGGCGTCGTGCAGGACGTGAACTATGGCGGCGGCGGAATCGGCGCGGCCGCACCATGGTGCGGCGTCGGAAACGCCAATCTCACCAACGTCAACGACTACAACGAATGGGCCAATCTCTCGGACGGCGCCGCGCTGGTGGCGAACGGCACGCGCGGCGAAGCCGTCGCCCTTGCGACGCTCGACGCCCGCGAACGCGAACTCGACAAGACCCCCTGCATCACCGGCGACGAGGTGGCCCGCATCGAGGCGGAGCTGGGCATTCGCGGCGGCGGTCCGACGCTCGAGGTCGAAACCTGCATCTCGGGCGAGAACGTCTACATCGGCCCGGGAAGCCCCCTCTTCGACTTCGGCATCTGCAACCTGCCGAAGATCTCGGTCGAATCGGCCCAGGCCGATTCGCCTTCGAACAGCGTCTACTTCTTCACGCCGACCACGTATGACGAAGCCAACGGCCTGCTGCTGAACAAGCGCGGGAAGTACTTCTGCAAGACCGGCGCGGCTCTCATCCGCTAACCCCTGAAACTGTCGCGCGGCCTCGCGCCGCGCCGAGGAGACTGATCATGCGTTCACGTTCACGAAAACTCGCGACGGGTCTGCCCATCGCCGGCCTGCTCGCCGCGACCGCACTGGGCAGCGGCTACGACTGTCCGATCCTGACCGCTGCCGCCGACTCGAATTCGGGCAATGCGGGCACGATCCAGAACGTCGGCCAGGTGCTCATCGGCCGCGCCACCAGCCGCGTCGACGGCATCACCATGCACGCCGGCGTCATCCCCTGCTACGTCTTCGGCGGCGGCGGCGGCAGCTCATTGGGCGATATGAATTGCGACGGATTCGTCACGGTCGGCGACATCGGGCCCTTCGTTCTGGCGCTCACCGATCCCGCCGGCTACGCGCTGCAGTACCCCGAGTGCGACATCAACAACGGCGACATCAATATGGACGGCTTCGTCACCGTCGGCGACATCGGCGCATTCGTGGCTTTGCTGACGGGCTTCTAAACCGACGAGCGCCCCGACCGACAGCCCGGGGTACGCCGCGTCAGGCGTATCGACGTAGCGAGGCGCGCGACATGCATCTCGATGTCGCGCGTCTCCTCTTACTTCCCCCTCTGCCGACGACCGCGAAACGCCCGGCTCCTAAGAGCAGACGACCCGCACACGATGGACCGCGCCCGCCTGCTTCGGCATCGGCACGATCGCCGTCGGCAGCGCCTTGCCATCCAACTCCACTGAGACCGCGCCCGCCGCGCCGCCGCGCACGATCTCGATCTCGTAGCGACATCCCATCCAGGGCCGCACGACGCGTGCCCCGCTCCAAGCCGGCGGCAGGCACGGGTCGATCCTCAATCCGTCGAACGTCGGGCGCACGCCCAGCACGCTCTCCGCGATGACGCGATGCAGCCACTGCGCGGAGCCGGTGTACCAGGTCCAGCCCGCCCGGCCATAGAGCGGCGACTCCGGCCCATCGACATTGCCCGGCAGCACATAAGGCTCCGCCCAATATCGCTCGGGATCCTTGTTGGCCGGATTCATGGCGTTCAAGAGCGCGCCCACCGTCTCGGTGTCGCGCATCTTTGCCGCCGCCGCGATGGCCCAGGTTGCCGCGTGCGAATAGACGCCGCCGTTTTCGCGCAGACCGGGCGCGTAGCGCGTGATGTAACCGATCGTTTCGGTCGGCACGTCATACGCCGGCGATAGCAGGAGCGCCCCCACCTCGCGCACCAGGTGTTGCTTCGCCGCGGCCCAGCATTGCCGCATGCGATCGGCGGGCGCGATGTCGTTCAAAATCGCCCAGGTCTGGGCGTTCAGGAAGATCCGCCCGACGCGGTTGGCCGCCGAGCCGATCTTGGAGCCGTCGTCGAGCGTCGCGCGCCAATACCACTCGCCGTCCCAGCCGTGCGTGTTGATCGTCTCGACGAGTTTGGCGTGGCGCGATTCATAGGCCTTGGCCGTATCAGCGGCCAGCGCCGCCGTGAATCCGCTCTTTTCCAGCAAAGCCCGCACGTCGCCGGCAGCGCCGCTCGCCCGGCGACAGACCTCCGCCCAATCACGCAGCAAGCCTGCGAGGAAGTGCGCCAGCCAGATCGACTCGCCGCGCTCCTTCAACCCGCACGCGCTCAGTCCGTCGTTCCAATCGCCGGCGCCGATGAACGGCAGACCGCGTGCGCTCGTCCGCGAGAAGACCCGCTCAAACGCCCGCCGGATGTGCTCGTGCAACGGCCGCGCCGTCGTGTCGTCGAGGAAGGGCGACTCCTGCGCCAGAATGGCGAAATCGTGCGTCTCGCGCAGGTAGTTGATCGTGACGAACGACAGCCACAGCAGGTCGTCGGTCATCTTGGTGATGTGCCCCTGCTCCGAGAGCGGGTGCCACCAGTGATAGACCGAGCCATCGGCGAACTGATGCTCGGCGTGCAGCTTGATCTGCGCCCGCGTCCGGGCCGGGTCGATCGTCAGCCACACCTGCGAATCTTGCAGTTGATCGCGGAAGCCGTATGCCCCGCTCTGCTGGTAATACCCCGCCCGGCCCCAAATGCGGGCCGAAATCGCCTGATAGCGCACCCAGTCATTGCCGACGGCGTTGAGCGACGCATCGGGCGTCTCGAAGCGATGGGAGTTCAGCAGGCCGTCCCACATCGCCCCCACTCGCTTGAGCCCCGCGCCGCGCTCCTCGCGCAATCCGTCTTTCAAAAGCGCCAGCGTTGCATCGCGTGAGTTGTCGACCGCCAGCGCGTACGAAAACTGGATCTCCTCGCCCGGCTTCAGCGTGATTTCGCTCCGCAGGGCAGCGACTGCGTCGTAGTGTCGCCCAAACAGCGAACGCCACTCGGCCGCTTGCAGCGCCGCGGGGCGCGCCACATCGCCATAGCGCCCGAAAAACTCCGTCTTGTCGCCCTCTGCCGACTGAACCGGCAACGTCCCGCCGAACGCGGCCACATACGGAAACGTCGTGTTCCAATGGCCGTGGTCTCGATTGGGCACATCCCACATCAGGCCGCGCGCGACGACCGCAGCGGCGCTGGACACATACTCGGTCTCGATGAACAACTTGTGAAACTCGCGCCGCGGCGACGGCGTCGTGCCGCAGTTCCACTCGATGTAGGGCGTCACCTGCAAGCGGCACGCCCGATGGCGGGTGTTGCGCAGCTTCACCTTCCAGTGCTCGATGGCGCGGTCCGCGTCGGCGTACAGCGTCCA
Source organism: Phycisphaerae bacterium (assembly GCA_022842805.1). Taxonomy (GTDB): domain Bacteria; phylum Planctomycetota; class Phycisphaerae; order UBA1845; family Fen-1342; genus JALHOX01. Next base: position 6,315 of record JALHOX010000175.1, read on the forward strand.
CTCCGCCAGGATGTCGTCGCAGCCCGACAAAAACGTGGTGAACCCGAGCCCATGCCGGCACTCGAACTGCTGATACTGCGGAAACGTGGGGGCCGGCGCGACCGACCAGGTGGCGCCCGACTCCGCATCGCGGATGTAGAGATACCGCCCGAAAGCGTCGTGAGTGAACTCCTGCTGCCAGCGTGTGAGCACCGCCAGCTGCGAGTTGTCGATCCAGCAGAAGCCGCTGCCCGTCTGGCTTACGGCCAGCCCGAAGCGCGGATTGGACATGATGTTCACCCACGGCCGCGGCGTGCGATAGTCGTGAATGAGATAGCTGCGACCGTCAGCGCTGAATCGGCCGTAGCGGTCTCGGCGCGACTGATCGTCGCTGCCCGACGCCGGCCGGCTGGCATACCCATCGGAAGTGGACAAAAGATTCTGCCTCTAAGGGTTTTTTGCGTTTTCCGCGAACTGCGGAAAGACTAGGATGGAGGGGCAACGCGGTCAAACCGGGTCGGTTGTCATACCGAATCCTCGCCGGCCCGCGGGCCGCCCCAAAGGCCTCTCGGGCTGCCCGTCGGCGACCGACCGCGTGGCGGAGAGTGTCTCCATGTCTGTTTCCATTTCCGAAGTCGCACGCCGCGCGCGGGTCTCGATCAGCACCGTTTCGCGCGTCGTCAACGGCAGCAGCGTCGTCAACCCGCTCACCAAGGCCCGTGTCGAACAAGCGATCGCCGAGCTCGGCTATCAGCCCAACGCGTTTGCGCGCGGTCTCACCCTGCGCCGCAGCGAGATCATCGGCCTGGTGCTGCCCGATCTGCACGGCGAGTTTTATTCGGAGATCATCCGCGGCGCGAACTCGCAGGCCCGCGACCTGGGCTACGAACTGCTGATTTCCTCGATGCGCGACGGGGATCGCGGACCGGTGCTCGATTCGTCGCAGCGCTACCTCGCGCTGCTCGACGGGGTCGTGCTGATGTTCGCCGAGGCCGACGACAACGCCCGCGACCTGCTCTCGCGCGTCGCGCTGCCCTTCGTGCTGCTCGACGACGACATGCCCGGCGTGCCCCACGACAGCGTCATCATCGATCAGCAGGCCGGCGCTCGAAAACTGGCTGAACACCTGGTCGACACGCGCGGCGTGCAGCGGCTGATTTTCGTGGGCGGCCCCGCCACCAACCTCGACACGCGCGAGCGCGAAGCGGCCTGTCGCGAGGTCATGCGCCGCAGCGGCCGACGCCTCGACGACGGCGACATTCATTATCTCAACTACGAATTTGAGACCGCCTACGCCTTCGCCCGCCGCTCGCTGAGCGGATGGGTCGGGCCCGGCGCCTGCGTCTTCGCCGCCAACGACGAGATGGCCGCGGGCATCGTCACCGCCGCGCTCGAGGCGGGCGTCACGATTCCCGGCGATCTCGGGATCGTCGGCTTCGACGACACGCGCATTGCCGCCATGATGCGGCCGGCCCTCACGACCGCCCGCGTACCCATGGCGGAAATGGGCTCGCGCGCCGTCGAGTTGCTCTGCCGCCGATTGGCGAAGCCCGACTCGCCCCCGACGCAGATCAAGCTCGAACCGACACTGGTCATCCGCGATTCGTGCCGCGTTCCGCGGCGGTGATTGGGATGTGGTGCGGCGTCTGGCCCACAACGAGCCGAAAGAACGACAAGCTCTCAGCCGGTAGACAGCCGACGTGCGCCGTCGTCTCCGCAGCGAGCTCGCCTTACTTCGACGCCCACTTCGACTCAACGACCAGTTCGCCGCGCCTCGCGACGGCTTTCAACTCCACCACGTCGCCCGTTAACTCCCACAGCGCCTGAAACCCATCGACAGTTCTCTCCCCTACCGACTTGCCCGCGTCGAACAGCTCCACCCTCTCGCAGTTCGAAAACACGCGCACCACCATCGCTCCCGACTCGCTCGACCGCAGCGGCGGCGCGATATGGACAATCGGGTCCGCCGACCACGCCGCCCGATACCAATGAAACGCTTCTTTGCGCGTCTTGCGATCGAACGTGACCAGGCCCTTGTCGTTGCGACCGGGCAGATCGCCCTCGCGCCGCGAATCGCATGCGAAATCAAAGCCGTTCCAAATGAACTTGCACCACAGATAGGGCCGCTCGCGCATGGCCATCCAGTGGCCGCGATGCAGCTCCGTCTGCCACTGTTCCGGATGCTCCGGCCCATTGTGGACCGGCTGCGTCGCCGGCCAGCGGCGCAGCGTGGCGCTGGCGCCCGCGCCATACTCGCTGATGCCGAGCGGCGTCTTCGGATGTGCCGCGTGCACGCCATCCGCCCACGGGCCGAACTCCTCGACCTTGCCCGCATACCAGCCGTAATAGCGATTGAACGCCGTCAGGTCGGTCTGCCAGTTCGCCGGATGCTCCACGGGATCGCACGCGGCGCAGACCGTTAGCCGCGAAGGGTCGAATTGCTTCGCCGCTCGATGAAGCTCGGCGACCAGCGCCGTCGGGTCGGGCCCGCTTTTCCACGGCGCGGTCACTTCGTTATGCACGCCCCAAAAACAGATCGATGGATGATTGAAATGCTGCTCGATCATCTCGCGCAGTTGCTGATGCGTGGTGCGCGAAAAGGCCTCGGACGGGTGAATCTGATCGACGAGCGGAATCTCCGCCCAAACCACGAGCCCGGCGCGATCCGCCTCCTCATACGCGATTTCGTCATGCGGATAATGCGCCAGCCGCACCGCCGTGCAGCCCAACTCGCGCAGAATCCGAAAATCCTCCGCGATGTCCTCGTGGGAGATCGCCCAGCCTTTGTCGAGCCGATCCTGATGCCGGCTCACGCCATGCAGGTCGTACGGCTCTTCATTCAGCAAAAAGCCGCGCTGCGGATCGACGCGAAATGTGCGAATTCCCACGTCAATCGTGACCCGATCAATCGTCCGCTCGTCGCGCA
>JALHOX010000176.1 GCA_022842805.1 Phycisphaerae bacterium
GCTCAACGCCGCCGTCGGCTGGTCTTCGCTCGCGCTCGGCGCTGCCAGCGGCGCCCTGCTCGGCCTCGGCTTTCATCGCGCCGATTTCCTGGGGGGCTACGACTCCTATCGCCGGCGGCTGATCCGGCTGGGCCACATCGCCTTTTTCGGCCTCGGGTTCGTCAATCTTTTCTTCGCCTTGCAGGCTCCGCAGATGCGCCTCGCGCCGCACGAACTTCAGAGCGCCTCGTGGGCTCTGATCATCGGCAACGCGACCATGCCGCTCGCCTGCGCCCTCACCGCCTGGCGCGCCGCGCTGAAACCCGTGTTTGCGGTGCCCGTCGCGACCGTTCTCTATGGCACAATCTCCGCGGCCATCGGTCTTTGGCGCGCGGCGTGATCGAGCCCGAAACGTTGCGAACATGGCAAGCGCTTTGTCAGTTGTTCCAACAGGAGAATCGTGCACACCGATCGGCGTGCGTCAGAAGACAGGAGGCGATCTCGCCCGTTCGGTGCAAGCCCGAGCGCATCGGCGATGCGGCTCGCGTTGTTGGCGTTGCCCAGCGCGTCGCGCCCCAGAACCGCACCGCACCGCGCGACTTTCCGGAACGCTCGCCCTTGGTCGGCCGTGCGACCGCCGCCGACTCATCGTCGTAAACGCAGGATTCGCTCTCGAGCTGCCCCTCTCGCGGCGTCGCCGCCACCGCCGACGCTGCGAGCATCGCCGCGATCAGCAGTTGAAATCCGTAGCGCGGCGAAATTTTGAGATGAGACTTGCTCATTATGAGTTTGGGCACGATAGCCGCCATGACTCCGACTGTCACGCAGCCCCGCGCGTGATCGCGCGCGGAGTGCAAGACGCTGCGGCGGGATCGCCGGCGGGGGCTCTGACGCGCGGGTTGCGGAGCGCCCCGGGCCGTCGACGCCCGCATATCCCCCCGCGGCAAAATCAGTTATCATTCGCCGGGCAAAAGTGTTCCCGAGACAGACGATCCGCGCGCCGTGGGGCGTGCGTGTACTGGATCATCGTGCGCAGCGACTTGCGCGGAGATTGTCGGATTCATGATCAAAGCGAGCGAACTGAGAAAGGGCCGCGTGGTGATGCACGAGGGCCAACTGTACAACGTCGCGGACATCACGCGCGTCTCTAAAGGCAATTGGCGCAGCTACTTGCAGGCGAAGCTCAAGTCGCTCAAGAGCGGCCAACTGCTGGACGTCCGCTACGCCGTCGACGACCGCGTCGAGACCCCCTTCGTGGAAGGCAAAGAGTACGAGTATCTCTACCGCGAAGGTGACGAATACGTTCTGATGGACAAGCAGACCTATGACCAGGTCCACGTCAGCAGCGACGTCATGGGCGACGCCCACTACTACCTGAAGGGCAATGAAGCCATTCAGGCCCAGATCATCGACGGCTCCATCGTCGGCGTCGAGCTGCCGAACGTCGTCGAGCTGAAGGTGGTCGACACCCCACCCGTCGTGAAGGGCGCCACCGCCACCAACCAGACCAAGGACGCCGACCTCGAAACCGGCTTGCGCGTGAAGGTTCCGCCGTTCATCGACATCGGCGAGATGCTGCGTGTCGATACGCGGACCGGCGAGTATTTGGAACGCGCCTAAACCGGCCCCTCCGGCATCCAAGTTGAGTTCGGAACGGACGACAAGAACAAGACCGCTTCCTGACGGGCGCGGCTCTGATCCCTAGTTAGAGGACGCGCATGCTCGACCGGGTTGAGCGACCATCGGTGAATTGGCTCCTGAACGTCGGCGATGCCGACATCCTGCGCGACGCCACCGATGCCAGTACCGTCTTCTGGCATCGCGCTCGCCGCGGTCCGATCAAGAACCTCTTCGGGCTCGCGCTGGTGCTGCTTGCGATCGCGCTGGTGTATATCACCGCCGTCGGCCCCGAGAGCGCCGGCCTCTCCTGGCTCTCCACCGCCACCGCGGCCATCTTCGCCACGATCTTCGTCGTCAGCACGGTTCTCTACTTCGGCTGGCTGGCGCTCAAGTATCTCCCCTCGCGCAACGACCGCGTGGTCATCGCCAAACGCCGCCTCGTCCGCGAAGGCGTCGACCCGCTCGATGAGCAGTTTCGCGCCCTCTCCGACGAGCAGCTTGCAGCGAAAACGCCTGAGTTGAAGCAAAAGCTCGAACAAGGCGCCGCGCTCGACGACATCCGCCCGATCGCCTACGCGCTCGTCCGCGAGGCCTCACGCCGCGCCCGCAACCACCGTCAATACGAGTGTCAGCTCATCGGCAGCAACGTGCTCGAGAGCGGCTGCGTGGCCGAAATGCGCACCGGCGAAGGCAAGACCATCGTCTGCTACGCCGCCAATTACCTGAAAGTTCTCCAGGGCCGCAAGGTCCACATGGTCACGGTCAACGACTACCTCGTCCGTCGCGACGCCGAATTCTGCAAGCCGATCTTTGAGATGCTCGGCGTTTCGGTGGGCTACATCTCGACCATGATGAACCCGATGCCGGGCGACACGGAGGTCGACTTTCGCGCCAAGCACGAAGCCAAGCGTGCCGCCTACGCCTGCGACATCACCTACGGCACCAACAGCGAATTCGGCTTCGACTATCTGCGCGACAACATGAAGATGTCGCCCAAGCAGCAGTTGCAGGGCAAGAAAGACTTCGCCGTGGTGGACGAGGTCGACTCCATCCTGATCGACGAGGCCCGCACCCCGCTGATCATCAGCGGCCCGGCCCACGACGATGTCGGCAACTACCGCGTCGCCGACAACATCGCCCGGCTGCTCATCAAAAAGCAGGAGCAGACCAACCGCGAATTCGCCGCCAGGATCGACGAAGTCGAGCAGACCGCGCCAAAAGACCTGCGGACCCACCCCAAGTTCAAAGACGGCATCAAGAAGTTTCGCGCCGACCCCTACTGGGTCTCCTCCGACGAAGCCGAATACATCGGCCATATGCAGTACTTCGTCGTCGAGCTCGACAGCAAACGCGCGAACATGACCGAGCACGGCGCCAAGTTCGCGCAGCAGCAGATCGGCATCGGCTCGTTCTACGACGGCAAGAACATGAACTGGCCGCATTACCTCGACCAGGCCCTGCGCGCCCACCTCTGCTATCACCGCGACAAGGAATACGTCATTCAGGAAGGCGCCGTCGTCATCGTCGACGAATTCACGGGCCGCCTGATGGTCGGCCGCCAGTGGAGCGACGGCCTGCACCAGGCCGTCGAGGCCAAGGAATCGGTGCAGATCAAGCAGGAAACCCAGACCCTCGCCACCATCACTCTGCAAAACCTCTTCAAGATGTATCGCGAACTCGCCGGCATGACCGGAACGGCCATGACCGAGGCCGACGAGTTCATGAAAATCTATAAGCTCGAAGTCATCGCCATCCCCACCAACCGCCCGATCCGCCGCGTCGATTACAACGACAAGGTCTATAAGACGATGGACGACAAGTTCAACGCCATCGTCGAGGAAATTCGCTCCTACTCGCAGGACGGGCATCCCTCCGACCCGTTCTCGCTCTACGACATGCTGAAGCAGGCCGACCGCGTCCTCGCCATCGTCGAAGAGCGCGACGAGGGCGCCACCGCCGACGAAGCCAAACAACAGCGCGCCCGGATCAAAGAGGCCCTGGCCGTCGTCGACAAGGACGATGCCGACCTCTCCATCCTCGCCAAGACGTACCGCGAAATCCTCGGCGGCGCGCTCTCCGGCCGGCCCGTTCTGGTCGGCACGGCCAGCGTCGAATCGAGCGAGCGGCTCAGCGCCGCGCTCACCAAAAAGTACGGCATCGAACACGAAGTCCTGAACGCCAAGAACCACGCCCGCGAAGCCGAAATCGTCGCCAAGGCCGGACAGCAGCACGACGCATTTCGCAATAAGCAGCAGGAAAAGCACGGCCGCGTCACCATCGCCACCAACATGGCCGGCCGCGGCACCGACATCGTCCTCGGCCCGGGCGTCGCGTCCATCGGCGGGTTGCACGTCCTCGGCACCGAGCGCCACGAGAGCCGCCGCATCGACAATCAGCTCCGCGGCCGCTGCGGGCGTCAGGGCGACCCGGGCAGCTCGCGCTTCTTCCTCTCGCTCGATGACGAATTGCTGCGCCTCACGATGGGCGAATGGGTGCTGAAGATGCTCAACAGCATGGGCGGCTGGGAGCCGGGCCAGCCCATGGAACACCGGATGCTCACCCGCGGCATTCAAAACGCCCAGAAGAAGGTCGAAGAGCGAAACTTCGGCATCCGCAAAAACCTGCTCGAATATGACGAGGTGATGGATCACCAGCGCAAGAGCTTTTACACGATGCGTCAGCGCATCGTCGAAAGCCAGGGCCTGAGCGAGCTGATCTGGGAGATGATCGACGACGTGGTCGCCGACGCGTGCGATCGCTACTACGACCTCGAGTATCCCGCCCGCTGCGCCGCCGAGTGGGTGGGCCAGCACCTCAACACGACGATCGAACACGAGAAGCTCGACACCACGAGCCTCAGCGGACTGCAGGAAGACATCCGCGATCGCGCCATGCACGAGGTGCGCTCCAGCGTCAGCCGCACCTTCGGCGAATATGTCGACTCCGACATCCCCGCCGAGGAGTGGGACACCAAGGGTCTCCAGCAATGGGCCGAGCAATACGGCATCGGCCTCACGCTGGCCCAGATCAAGGAGAGCGACCCGCACGACCTGATGGAGCGCATCGCCGCGGCCGCCGAAAAGAAGATCGAACAGGCCGACCTTGCCGCTCTGGAGCAATACGTCGACCCGCTCTACTCCAAGGCCCGCCTCGTGCGCTGGGCCCGCGAGAAGTTCGAAGTCGAGCTTGACCTCGATGAACTGAAGCGCGCCTCGCGCGAGGAAGCCGAGCAGATCATCCGCACTCGCATGCGCGAGACCTATCGCCGCCGCGAAGTCAGCTACCCGGTCGAAGCGCTGATCGACTCAGTCGTTCGCGGTTCGCAAAGCGCCGCCGAGGCCTATCCGCGCATCGTCGGCTGGGTCAATCGCAAGTTCGGCCTCAATTGGACCGTCGCCAACGTCGAGGGCAAGCAGCCGCCCGAGATCTTCGAAGAACTTCGCGCCCTGAACGAAAAGTACATGGCCGAAGGCGCCTTCGACGACGAGATCGAAACCGCCATCCGCGAGAACCCCGGCGAGAAGCTGCTCGACTGGGCCAAGGGCCGCTTCCGCACCCTGCTCGATATCCACCCGCTCGATATGAGCCAGGAAGTCCGCCCGCAGCTCCGCAATCTCTATTACCAGATGCTGCGCTTCGAGCTCAGCTACCTCGAGCAGATGGTCGTGCTGCAGACGCTCGACTCCGTCTGGAAAGACCACATGTACGCCATGGACCTGCTCCGCGGCGGCATCTGGATGCGCGGTCAGGCGGAGAAAGACCCGAAGATCGAATACAAGCGCGAAGGCACGCGGCTCTTCAACGAGACGATGAGCAATGTGCGCGAGCGCGTCACCGACCTGATCTTCAAAGTCCGCATCGGCGGCGACGGCGCTGGTGGCGGCGTCACCACAACCGACAGCCCGCGCCCCGAAGGTCCCGCTTACGACGCCCGCGTCCGCACGACGCACGCCGACGCAACCGGTTCCGGCATCCGCGCCGCTGCCGCCGAACAGCGCGCCGCCGCGCCCAGTGCTCAGGCCAACAACGCCGCTCCGCCGGAAGAAGTGCAAAAGGTCGACACCATCCGTCGCGAAACGCCCCGCGTCGGTCGTAACGATCCCTGCCCCTGCGGCTCCGGCAAGAAGTTCAAACAATGCCACGGCAAGCAGGCATGAGTTGATAGACAGACGTCGGCGCCTGTAAGGCCCGCAACGGGTAGAGAGATTTGGCAGGCCGCGGTGTTCCGCGTCCTGCCTTTTTCTTTCAGATCGGTGAGTGGACCGCCGGCTGTCCGGAGTCGAAATCGCACGTTTTCCAAGCGGAATCCTGCAGATTTCCCCAAAATTTGCGCTTGAACCCGCCCCGCCCTCCGCCGATCATCATTGTTCGAGTGACCGCCTGATTGGCGCGTATCGCGCTCATCTCATCTGATCCGGGCGTCACCTCGTGTCGACGAACGGACCGAACATGAACGCCGCCTCGCCATGCGACCCGCGCGCCACCTCGCGAGGGACTCCGCACCCGCGCCGCGACGATCCCCCTCTGCCGCACTTCGAGCCGCCACACCACTCGCCCCAGCGCAGCGCCCTGCCGCGCGGCGGCGACTACGGGAGAACCCAATGACCAAGCCGAGGACCACGACCGTCAGCACCGTCGACGGAAACGAGGCCACGGCCTCCGTCGCCTATCGCATGAACGAAGTGATCGCGATCTATCCGATCACGCCTTCGTCAACGATGGGCGAGCTGGCCGACGAATGGGCCGCACGTGACCGCCGCAATATCTGGGGCGGCGTGCCGCAGGTGGTCGAGATGCAGTCCGAAGGCGGCGCCGCCGGGGCGGTTCACGGCGCGCTGGAGGCGGGCGCCCTGACGACGACGTTCACCGCGTCGCAGGGACTGCTGCTGATGATCCCCAATATGTACAAGATCGCCGGCGAACTGACGCCCTTCTGCATGCACGTCACGGCGCGGACGCTCGCGACGCACGCCCTCAGCATCTTCGGCGACCACTCCGACGTGATGGCCTGCCGTCAGACGGGCTTCGGCATGCTCTGCTCGAATTCGCCTCAGGAGGCCCAGGACCTGGCCTGCATCGCGCAAGTCGCGACGCTGCGCGCCCGCGTGCCGATGCTGCACTTCTTCGACGGCTTTCGCACCTCGCACGAAATCGCCAAGATCGAGCTGCTGAGCGACGACGACTTGCGGACGATGCTGGACGACGGCCTGGTGAAGGTGCAGCGCGACCGGGCCCTCACCCCCGACCGCCCCGTCATTCGCGGCACCGCCCAAAACCCCGACACGTTCTTTCAAGCGCGCGAGGCCGGCAACCGCTATTACAGCGCATGCCCCGAGCACGTTCAGATCACGATGAACCAGTTCGCGGCGCTGACGGGCCGACAATATCGCCTGTTCGAATACACCGGCCACCCCGAGGCCGAACGCGTCATCGTCGTGATGGGCTCCGCCACCGAGACGATCGCCGAAACGGTTAAGACGCTGGTCGCGCGCGGCGATCGCGTCGGCGTGTTGAATGTGCGGCTCTTTCGGCCGTTCTGCGTTCGAAACTTCGCCGCCGCGCTGCCGCGCAGCGTGCGACGAATCGCCGTGCTCGATCGCACCAAGGAGCCGGGGGCGATCGGCGACCCGCTTTATCTGGATGCCGTCGCAGCGCTGCACGAAGCGCGCGACGCCGGCTGGTCGCGATTCGCCGCCGAGCCGCGCATCTTCGCCGGCCGCTACGGCCTCTCCAGCAAGGAGTTCACGCCCGCCATGGCCAAGGCGGTGTTCGACGAATTGGCTAAGCCCGAGCCGAAGAATCACTTCACGGTCGGCATCGTCGACGACGTGACCCACAGCTCGCTCGACTTCGACGCCGACTTCGACATCGAAAGCGCCGAAACCGTCCGCGCCGTCTTCTTCGGCCTTGGGGCCGATGGCACGGTCGGCGCCAATAAGAACTCGATCAAGATCATCGGCGAGGAGACCGACAACTTCGCCCAAGGCTACTTTGTCTATGACTCCAAGAAATCGGGCGCGATGACGATCTCGCATTTGCGCTTCGGCCCGCGCCCGATTCGCGCGCCCTATCTCATCCGTCGCGCGAGTTTCGTCGCCTGTCATCAATGGGAGTTTCTCGAGAAATACGAAGTGCTCGAGCTGGCCGAGCCGGGCGCTGTTTTTCTGCTGAATTCGCCGCACGCCGCCGACGCCGTTTGGGACCGGCTGCCGCGCGAGGTGCAGGAGCAGTTGATCTCGAAGCGGATCCGCTTTTTTGTCATCAACGCCGTCCCCGTCGCGCAGGCGACGGGCATGGGCGGGCGCATCAATACGATCATGCAGACCTGCTTCTTCGCGATTTCGGGCGTGCTGCCGCGCGAAGAAGCCATCGCACAGATCAAGAAGGCGATCCAGAAGTCCTACGACCGCAAGGGCGACGAGGTGGTGAAGCGCAACTTCGCCGCGGTCGACGAGACGCTCGCCAATCTGTTCGAAGTCAAAGTCCCCACCCGCGCCACGGCGATCTTCGGCCGCACGCCGCTGGTCGCCGAAAACGCGCCCGAATTCGTGAAGCGCGTCAACGCGGTCATGATGGCGGGCAAAGGCGACCTACTGCCCGTCAGCGCCTTCCCGGTCGACGGCACCTGGGACACCGCCACCACACGCTGGGAAAAGCGCAACATCGCCCAGGAAATCCCCGTCTGGGACGAATCCGTCTGCATCCAGTGCAACAAGTGTGCCTTCGTCTGTCCCCATGCGGCCATTCGCGCCAAGGCCTACCCGGCCGAGGCGCTCCAGAGCGCGCCAGATTCCTTCCGCAGCAACGACTACAAGGCGAAGGAATTCAAAGGCATGAAGTTCACGATTCAGGTCGCCCCCGAAGACTGCACCGGCTGCAAGCTTTGTGTCCACGTCTGTCCGGCCAAGGACAAATCGAACCCGCGGCACAAAGCGATCAACATGCAGCCGCAGCTTCCGATCCGCGAACGCGAGCGGGCCAATTACCAGTTCTTCCTCGATCTCCCCGAGCCCGACCGCGCCGCCATCACCCGCTTCGACGCCAAAGGCTCTCAGTTCCTGCTGCCGCTCTTCGAATACTCCGGCGCCTGTGCCGGCTGCGGCGAGACGCCCTATATCAAGCTGCTCACCCAGCTCTTCGGCGACCGCACGCTGATCGCCAACGCGACCGGCTGCTCGTCGATCTTCGGCGGCAACCTGCCGACCACGCCCTATTGCAAGGACGCCAACGGCCGCGGCCCCGCCTGGGCCAACTCGCTCTTCGAAGACAACGCGGAATTCGGCCTGGGATATCGGCTCGCGATCGAGTCGCACGAACAGCAGGCCCGCCTGCTGCTGCGCGACATGGCCGGCGAAATCGGCGATCGCCTCGTCACCGATCTGCTCCACGCCGACCAGGCCGGCGAACTCGGCCTGCGCGAGCAGCGTGAGCGCGTCGTCGCGCTGCGCCAAAAGCTACAGACGATGCAATCGCCGCAAGCGATGCG
>JALHOX010000177.1 GCA_022842805.1 Phycisphaerae bacterium
GGTGTTTGAGAGAAAGAGCTTTTGGGCGGCGATGCTGCCGCTGCTGTAGTTTCGCAGGTTGATGCCGGCGGCGTGCCAGCGGCGGAGGGCGGGGGGCACGTCGGGAAAGAGCGGCGAACGGAGCGATCCGTCGCGGTAGCCGCCCTCCCAGATCAGGCCTTGCAGGGCCTTGAGTCCGGTGGCCTTTGCGTCGCGATCCATCAGGCCGAGCAGGTGGTCGACCATCGCCGGTCGCTCCAGGGCGGTCGCGTTTGCGTCGCGCTCGATCTGCGCGCGGACTTCGCGCAGGGCCGGCTCTTCCCAATGGGCCGCGAGATAGCTCGCGAGCCGGGAGCGGGCGAAGGGGAAGAGCACTTCGTGAACGAAGGAGACCGGGGCGATCGTGCCTTCGATGTCGAGCAGGATGCAGCGCGGCGGGCTGGATGCGGGGCGAGGGTCGCTCATGCGATCGGCACGCGCGGTTGGAATTTCGATTCGCCGCGGAGGTAGCCTGGGCCCCAGCAGAGCGGGGCGAACTCGTTGTGGACGCCGCCCTCGACGTATTGCGGGGTCCAGCCGGAGATGTCTTGAAAGAGGCGGATGGCGCGGATGGTGCGATCCTGGCAGAGGTCGAACCAGTGTCGCATGCCGCAGGGGACGGTGATGAGATCGCCGGCGGCGACGGTGATGCTGAAGACGGGGCCGCCTTCGGGGTGGATGTGGAAGAGGCCGTTGCCTTTGACGATGAAGCGGACTTCGTCCTCGGAGTGGCGATGCTCTTTGTTGAATTTGTTGAGCATGGCGTCGAGGCCGGGGGTGTCGGGGGTGACGTTGATGACGTCGGCGGTGACGTATCCGCCGGCGGCTTTGAGCTGTTCGATCTCGGGGGCGTAGGCGGCGAGGATGGCTTCTGAGGAGGCGTCGGGGTCGACGCGGTCTTCGAGGGGCCAGCGCTGATAGGTCATGCCGAACGGCGCGAGGAAGTCTTTCATCGCCGCGGCGTCGGTGAGGGAGCGGTTTTGGGATGGAATGTGGATTGTCGCCATGCTTTGGACCCTAGTTGCGAGCCGAGTTGCGAGTTTCGAGTGCAGAGTTTCGAGTTGAAGACAGCGCCCATGTGAGTTTTCTGGCTTTCAACTCGACACTCTGCACTCGCACCTCGCAACTTTTCTTCACTTCGCCGATGAGATTGCCATCTTCCGCGCGGTGACTTCGAACAGAAACTCCAGAATTTCGACGTGCCGTCGCGCTTCGGCCAGATCGACGCCCCAAGTATAGAGGCCGTGGGCGCGGATCAGGAACGCGTGGCGGAGGGCGGGGTCGCGGGCATCGATGCGGCTGCGGACTTCGCGGGCGAGCGCGGGGATGTCCTGGGTGTTCTCAAAGATGGCGATCTCGACCGTCGTCTCGTGCGTGGTGACGCCCGAGAGGCCCTTCAGCATTTCGTAGCCGCTGAGCCGCAAGACGCGCTGCTCGGCGAGCAGGTCGGAGAGCAGCGTGTTCCAGACCGAGTGGGTGTGAAGGACGGCGCCGACGCCGGCATCTTGCGCGAGCACGGTGTGGAGGCGCGTTTCGGCCGAGGGCTTCGCGCCCGGGGCGGCTTGCAGCGTGCGGCCTTCGCCATCGACGGTCACGAAGTCGAGATCGGTCAGGCCGCGCTTGTCCTTGCCGCTGGCGGTGACGAGCAGCTTTAGCGGCGAATGATCGAGCACGACGCTGTAGTTGCCGCTGGTACCCAAGGCCCAATTGCGGTCGTAGAAGAGCCGGGCGACATCTTGCAGGGCGCGTGTCGCGGCGCTTTCCGGCGATTCGACGAAGCGCGAATCGGCGGCTCGATCGGCGATCTCAAGCATTGACCAACGCTCCCTTGAAAGCCCGGATGCGCTTGGCGGCCTCGGCCAGCACCTCGTCTTCCTTGGCGAAGCAGAAGCGCAGCAGACCCTCGCCGGTCTTGCCCTGATAGAAGGCGGTGCCGGGCACGCTGGCGACCTTGGTTTCGTTCAGCAGGGCCATCGCGGCGGCCTTGGCGGTGGGGTAGCCGAGGTGGCTGACGTCGGCGAGGACGTAGTAAGCGCCCTGCGGAATGATCGGGCGCAGGCCGGCGTCGGTCAGTCCCTGACAGATGATGTCGCGCTTGCGCTGATAGTCGCCCTTGAGCTTCGCGAAAAACTCGGGCGGCGACTTGAAGCCCTCGGCGATGCCATGTTGGAGCGGCGTGGGCGCGCAGACGTAGAAGAGGTCGTTTGCGAGCGTGATGGCGCGCGAGAGCGGCTCGGGGGCGACGGCGTAGCCCATGCGCCAGCCGGTGATGCTGAAGGTCTTGGAGACGCCCATGAGCGTGACGGTGCGGTCGCGCAGGCCGGGCATCGTTGCGGCGCAGAAGTGCTTGCGGCCGTCGTAGATGATGTATTCGTAGATCTCGTCGGTGATGACGAGCAGGTTTTTCTCGACCGCGATTTTCTCGATCACTTTGAGATCGGATTCGCCGTACATGCGGCCGCTGGGGTTCGACGGTGAGCAGACGACGATGGCGCGGGTGTTGGGCTTGAGCGCGGCGCGGATCTTGGCTTCGTCGAGGGCGAAGTCGGGCGGGGAGAGCGTGGCGAATTGCGGCACGAGGCCCGCGAGCAGGGCGGCGTTGAGGTGATAGCCGTAGTAGGGCTCGAGCAGCAGGATGCCGTCGCCGGGGTTGAGCAGGCCCATGATGGCGCAGGCGAAGCCGCCGGAGGAGCCGACTGTGACGGTGATGTTGGTCTTGGGGTCGGCTTCGATGCCGTTGTCGCGGCGGAGTTTTTCGGCGATGAGCTGGCGGAGCTCGAGCGCACCCTCGGGGAAGGAATATGTGCTCTTGCGATCACGGATGGCCTGGATTGCGCCGTCGCGGACGGGCGGGGGCGTGGGCAGATCGCCGAGGCCCTGGCCGAGGTTGATTCCGCCGACCTTCTCGCACTCGCGGGTCATGTTGCGGATTTCGGACTGAGTCATTCCGGCGAGGCGCGCGGAGAGGAACGTCGTCACGGGAACTCCAATTTCGGTTTTTCGTTACGGAATCGGCGCGATCGAACTCGACCCGCGCCGCGGCGGCGGAAGGGCGAGCTTCAACAGCAGTGTGGCCTGCGGAGAGACATTGAAACAAAACGATAGGCGTGGCGATTCTGCGCGGCAAGGGGATTTTTGGTGAAACGGTGTGGAGTTGAGGCGGCGAAAGGGGGGCACCAAAGGCCGGCGGTGTCGTCGGCCGAGGGGTGGGGTGGTGATGAATTCGGTTTCGCGGGTTTCGAGGCGGCGGGTTGCTTCGTCGGCCTGCGAGCCGCAGGCCGCTACTTCGCGCGGGCTGCGACTTCGCGCGGGTCGCTCCGTTGCGGCTGAGGCCCGGACGCGTCAGACGACGCGCATGTTTGCCAGGTAGGCTTCGAGCGATTCGTGCTTGCTCATGCGCTCCATGAGCATCTGCATGGCCTTGCCATTGGGCATGTCGATTAGTTGTCGGCGGACGAAGTGGGCTTTTTTGAGCACCTCTTCGCTGAGCAGTTTCTCTTCTTTGCGCGTGCCCGACTGTTTGACGTCCACCGCCGGCCAGATGCGCATGTTGGCGACTTCGCGGTCGAGCACCAGTTCCATGTTGCCCGTGCCCTTGAACTCCTGAAAGATGAACTCATCGGCGCGGCTGCCGGTCTGCACGAGCGCGCTGGCGATGATGGTGAGCGGGCGGCGCCGAAGAACTTCTTCGGCTCTTCGAGGGCGCGGATGTCGAGGCCGCCGGTCATGGTGCGGCCGCTACTGCCGACGAAGGAGTTGAACGCGCGCGCCAGGCGCGTAATCGAATCGAGCAGGATGATGATGTGCTTGCCCTGTTCGACCAGCCGCTTGGCCCGCTCAGCGACGAGGCGGGCGATGCGGATGTGTGATTTCACGTCCTGGTCATTGCTCGAGGCTACGACTTCGCCGCGAACGTTGCGGCGCATCTCGGTCACTTCCTCGGGCCGCTCGTCGATCAGCAGCACGATCATGTAGGTATCGGGGTGGTTGGTGGCGATGCCGTGGGCGATTTGCTGGAGGAGGATGGTCTTGCCGGTGCGGGGCGGGGCGACGATCAGCGCCCGCTGGCCAAAGCCGATGGGCGTGAGCAGGTCGAGCACCCACATTTCGCGCGGTCCGCCGGGTGTGGCGAAGCGGATCTGGGTGGTGGGGTCGACGGCGGTGGTGTCGTTGATCAGGGTCGGGGAAGTCCAGCGCTCGACCGAGATGCCCTCGATTTCTTCCACGCGCGCCAGTTGGAAACGGCGGTTGCCCTTGTTCACCTCGCGGACCTGGCCGCGCACGCGCTCGCCGCCGCGCAGGGCGAACTTGCGCACGGCGTCGACGGGGACGTAGGGATCGTCGGGCCGGATGGCGAAGTTTTTGAGAGGCGAGCGTAGGTAGCCGGCGCCTTGCGGGTCGAGTTCGAGCACGCCTTCCACGCTCCCGTTGGGGGAGGTTCCCGGCGCCGAAGAGGGTTGAGTCATTGCAGCCCTTGCGTAGCAAACAACCGGACAACGCGACCGCGTCGCGTCGGCTGGACTTTCGAACCGCCCGGCAAGCTGCCAGGACACCACGATCGACCGGCCATCACTCCCCCTGCCAATCCGCGCGTCGGCGAATCACCGTATGAAGCGTACGATTCACCGCCCGTAACCGCCTGTATACCCGCGTGGCGTGGATTTTCAAGCGACACGGGCGGTCGGCTGAACCTGAAGAAGTTGTATAAGTGTAGCGCCCTGCGTCGTCGGGGGTTGCCGCGGCGACGACGCGCATGCGCTGCCCGCGCCGACTTCGCCGACCGTCGCGCAATCCGGGGACGTTCCCGAAATAGCAGTTTCCGAACGCAGAAAGCACGGCAATTATCACGACGGGCGCGGGGGTGCGGCGGCCCGCTGCGCGGCCGGCGGAATCGCTCAAGCGTTCGGACGCCACGGCCCGATACCCATCGCTGAGCGAATGCTCGCGCCGCATGGTTGGCGACGACGAGCGACCCCGAAAACACATCCGACGCATGGACGCGTTGGGCAGACCCTTCGAGAGCACATCGACCGCGCAGCGCGGTCGAGGGCCGCAGCGTGGATTTTGCGACCGGCGATCGAGGCAGCGAAAGGTGCGTCCATGGCCGAACCGCTTCTGTTGCGTTATTTGCAGCCGCTTCTGACCGGCCGTCGGGCCGAATGCTTCGAGCTGGTCCGCAAGGGCCTCGACGATGCGACCGCCAAGCATCTGCTCTGCGAAGTGATCTGGCCGGCGATGACCCAGGTCGACCGGCTCTTTCGCGACGACCGCATTTCTCAGGCGGTCGAGCAGATGGCGACGCGCATCAATCGCACCGCAGCCGATCAGCTTCAGGCGGCGCTGCCGATGACGCCGCGCAACGGCAAGCGCGCCGTCGTGCTGTGCGCGGCGATGGAGACGGAGGAGCTGGGGGCGCAGATCTGCGCCGATCTCCTGCAGGCCGAGGGCTGGGAGATTTTCTTTGTGGGGCGGACGGTGGCGCACGACGAGGTGGTGGCGCTGCTGGGGCAGACTCAGCCGCACGCGCTGCTGGTCTTTGGCTCGGCGCCGGAAGACGTGCCCGACATGCGCGGGCTGATCCAGTACATCCGCGAGCTGGGGACCTGTCCGACGATGAACATCGTCACCAGCGGCGGCATCTTTACGCGGGCCGACGACCTGTGGCGCGAGATCGGGGCCGACGCTTTCGCGCCGACGGCGCGCGACCTGCTGCGGTTGCTGGCCGACCTGGCCCCGCGCGAGCCGAAGTCGGTTCGCCGGAGCATCGTTAAGAAGCGCAATCGCAAGCGCAAGGGCGCGAAGTTGGCGGTTCCGGCTTTGGCGGGCGAGTAGGGTCGGTCGATGGGGGCCAGATTGACCTCCTCGGTGTCTGGCCCGACAGCAGCCATTCGTGGAAACCCCACATTTCGAACGGGCAGCTGAGCGGCTTCTCATTGCTGCCGCATACCGGCCCGGACGAGGCGAAGTCGAACGCGAGAATCAGGCAAGGCCGAGGCGGTTCGGCGCTTATTCTCCGCGTTTCGCATCTCGCGTCGTCCGGCCGTTTCGCGCTTTTGGTCAGCCAAAGCGCGACTATTCGAGTGTGCTGGACCCGTTCGTAGCTGCCGAGGAGTCAAAAGGAGTGCCGCATTCGGGACACCGTGGCTTGGTGAGGCCGATGAGCAAGTAGTTGCAGACCCTGCATCGGTCGCGCGGTCGGAAATGGTCATCGCGGTAGATCCTGGCTGACTCTGCAATGATTGCACATGAAAACGATATAGCTGCGATGAAACAAAAGTACTCCCGCAGGTACGCTTCCAGACCCGGTCCCCCAGCTCGCATCCCCAAATAGTCTCGGCGATCAGGCCACCACACGTCGAAGCAGGCCGCACCGAACGCTCCAAGAATGAGTGCTTCGTACCAACGCAGGCCGCGCCATCCGGCCGCAGCCGCGCCGATCAGCAGCGAAAGAGTCGCCAGAGAGTGACTTATTTCCCACACGTTGCCCGGCGGAACCACCGTGTGACGGGTCAGCGCGGCAAAGACACAAAGCGACACAGCGGCCAGCATGATTATGAACGAGAATCGCATACGGTCTTCGACGAGTTCTTAGGCAGAAGATCCGCGGCGCTGCCGAATCGGCTGATTGGGCGGCTCTCAGTGTGCGGCGATTCGCCGTCCGGTGAGGTTCCCGACTTCTTTAACGATGCTCAGCCGAAGAGGATCGAATCCCAGAAGGCCTTGGACATCGAGGGCGGGAAGGTGCCGGTGCCGGTTTCGATCATGGGAATGCGCGGCGCGAGCTCGGGGCGGCGCAGGCACTCGGTCAGATAGTCGGATGTCTCCGCGATCATGCGGGCGCGCATCTGCTCGTAGGTCTCGGATTTTGCCGGCCACAGTCGGCGATCAAAACGCACGCGCCGCGATCCCTTCTGGCTTACGATGTTTTCGCTGCCGCCGGGACGGGTTGTGCCGTCGCCGCTGACGCGCGAATCGGAAATGCAACGTTCCAGAGGATTGTAGCAAGCCCGAGACTGATCCACTGCAAGGGCAGCGGGCGGACCAGTCCCCACGCGGGCGTTTCGGTCAGGGACTGATAACCAGCGGGGAGGCTCAAGGCCGGGCGCACCGCCGCCACCGCCACCCCGATCATTCCCAGCAGGAAGGGCACGACCCATGCGCCGCCGATGCTGTGGACGTTGGTGAGCTTGCGGGCCCCCCAGCGGGCCAGCGGCAAGCCGGCCGCGACGGCGAAATAGACCTGTTTGACGCGTGTGTCGGCCACGGCGGGGCCCATGAGAAAGGGCACGACGATCGCGCCAAGGACCAGCGTGGCCAACAGGCCGCGCCAGTCGGCCGGGCCGGCGGTTTGATCGTGGTCGGCGACGGAGCGATTGGGCGGGTCGAACAGGCTCTTTGCGAAATCCAGCGGCACGAGGCCGATGGCGAGCAGTGCGAAATCGAGCAGCAATGGCCAATAAACCGCGCCGGTGGGCTGTGAAAGTGACGGATTGCGGGCGATCAGCCATTGATCTATGGTTTGATCTCGCAGGGCCCAGGCCATCAGCCCCAGGCAGACGGCCACCACGCCCCGCGCCGTACTGCCGGTGATTGCCGTCGCGCCGCCGACGCTCAGGCGGAGCAGCCCGGCGATGGCGATGCCTCCCAGCAGCCCAAAGCGGCCGGCGTGCAGCACGAGCGGGTCGTAGTGCGACTCATAGGCCAGCACTCGCGGCTCGACCACGAAGCGAAAGACGGCCCAGACGGTCAGCGCGCAGAGGCCGACCCGCAGCCAGGTTTCCAGTGGAGAATGGTGCGGGGCGTCCGGCGCGGCGTCGATACGATTCATGGCGGAAAGAGTAGGCCGGTCGGCGGGGGAATGGAAACGCCCGCCAGGGGATCGGCCCCCCCTGAATCGGGCGGCTGGTTCTTTTTTGGGCGCGCTACAATGTCGGCGGCGAAACGAGCGTGTCGCCGGACACGCGTCGGTCGCCTCCACACGCATGGAAGAGTATGAAGACCGCAGTTGCACACCTATCAGCGCCGATCGCTCCGAACGCCGCGGAGCGATTGAGTGAGGACATTGTTCGCGGGCTTGACGGAGCACGTGCGGATTTGCTGGTGCTCTTTGCCAGTCCGCACTTTCTGGAGGAGCTCGACACGCTGGTGGAGGAACTCGCCGAGCGCATCCCCACGCAGTCATTCATTGGCGTGACGGGGGAGGCGGTTGTGGCGGGGCCGAACGAGCTGGAGGGGCAGGCCGCGATCGTGGTTTGGGCCGCCGCGATGCCGGGGGTCCGGGCGCGAGCGTTTCACCTGATGCGCGACGATGTGATGCGGCTGGATCGCGCCGCCGCGGTTGAAGAGGCGCTGGGCGTGCCGGCGTCGAGCGAACCGAACTTCATTCTGTTTGGCGATCCCTACAGCTTTCCGATCGGCGATTTTCTGGATCGGCTGCGGCCCACCTATGCGGGGCGGCCGGCGGTGGGGGGCATGGCCTCGGCGGGCGAAGCGCCCCATCAGAATGCGCTGATTTTTGACGGACAGGTGCTGCACAGCGGCATGGTGGGCGTGGCGCTGACCGGCAATTTGCGGATGGATACGATCGTCTCCCAGGGATGCCGGCCGATCGGGCGACATCTGGTCGTGACCCAGGCGGAGAACAACATCATTCGGCAGATCGGCGGGCGCAAGCCGATCGAGGTGGTGAACGAACTGCTGGCGCAAAGCTCCCCGCGCGAGATCGAGTTGATGAAGGAGCGCGGGCTGCTGCTGGGATTTGTGATCAACGAGCAGCAGGCGAAGTTCGGCGTGGGCGATTTTCTGATTCGCAATCCGCTGGGGATTGATCAGGACAGCGGCGCGCTGGTGATCAATGACCGCATTCGCGTCGGCCAGACGATTCAGTTTCATGTCCGCGACGCGAGCAGCGCTTCGCAGGATCTGAGCGAGCTGCTGCAACCCGCGGCGGAGCGGCCGCACGCGGGCGCGCTGCTGTTCACCTGTAACGGGCGCGGCACGCGGCTCTTTCCGCGACCGCATCATGACGCCCGCACGCTGGTCAGCACCTG
>JALHOX010000178.1:0-5510 GCA_022842805.1 Phycisphaerae bacterium
CCTCGTGAAGCGCGGCGTGAAGGCGGGCGACCTGGTGAAGGCGATCGCACCGCTCGTAGGCGGCGGCGGCGGCGGCGCCCCGACCATGGCCCAGGCCGGCGGCAAAGATCCGGCAAAGCTGCCGGAGGCGCTGGCGGCGGCGCGGGAGTGGATACGGGGAAAGCTACAATAGGTCCGGAATGGAACCGACGCAGGAACTGATCGACGAACTGTTCTGGGAGCAGATTCGATTCGCCCGGCAGCAGACGCCCGGCGAACGCATTTCGGCCGGGGCGGAGCTCTTTGATCTCGCATGCGAAATCGCGCGGGGCGGAATTCGTCGGCAATTTCCGAACGCCGCGCCGGAGGAGGTTGAGCGGATTCTTCGTGAGCGGCTGGCGCTCCGCGAGAAGCTGGAGCGGCGTGAATGACCAGTGCGGAAGGGGTGGCGGCATTTCTGCGCACGCTGGAGGAGCGGCAGGTTCCCTATATGCTTGTCGGCTCATACTCGACGAACGTGTACAGCTTTGGTCGGATGACAAATGATGTCGACATCGTCGTTGAGGTAACGGGCCACCAGCTGGTGGAATTGCTTCGCAGCCTGGGGCCGGAGTTCGTTCCAGACACGCAGATGAGCTTCGAGTCGGTCACCGGCACGACGCGCCACATCGTCAAGCTGCGCGACACCCCGTTTCTCATCGAGCTGTTCTTGCTGAGCGACGACGCGCACGATCGCCTGCGTTTTGGTCGTCGGGTTCGGGTTCCCGTGAGTGGTCAACCCGCGTGGGTCGCGACTGCCGAGGATGCGATCATCACGAAGTTGCGCTGGGCAAGTCGCGCGCGGCGCACCAAGGACCACGACGACATTGCGGCCGTGATCGCGGCGCAGCGCGACTCCCTCGATTGGGACTACATCCACAAATGGTCTGACACGCACGGCACGCGAGGACTTTTGGACCAAATCCGCGCGTCAATTCCACCCGGCGGCTGAAGTCCGCGCCGCCGTGAAAGACGTTTCATGACGAAACTCCCCGGAATCGGACTCTTCCGCGCCGGCGCCATCACGCTATTCGTCTTCGCGTCGATCCACTCGATCGCCGTCTTTCGGGCAAACTTCCTCCCGCCGCGCGACGCCCGCGAAGCAGCGCTGCAGACCACGATGGCGGAATACACCGAGTCCCTCGGCCGGCTGACCGCCAGCGCCTGGGGCGCGATGCAGATCCTCAACTCCGGCTACTCGATCCTGCTCTTCTTCGTCGTCGCCATCGATCTCGCGCTGCTGGGCGCAGCGGCGCAGACCGGACGCCTTGCGCGCCTTGCGGCGATCAACGCCGGCTTTTGCGTCGCGCTCTGTATCGCGCCCATCTGGTTCCAGTTTCCGCCGCCGATCGTCTTCGCTGCCCCCGCCGCCTTGCTCTTCGCACTAGCCTGGCGGGCTGCAGCGGCCCGTCCCGGCCGATAGCGGGCCGGTCGAAGTCGCGCGTGCGCGATTCGCGAGCCGATCCGCTCCGCCGCGCCGCTGTAGACTCCAAAATATGAGCACCGTTCGTCAATCGCTCGGTCGCGCCGCGCTGCTGCTTGCCTGCGCCTTGCTCCGACTCCACCCGCTCGCCCGCGCCGCGGACCCGCCCGCGTCTGCGCCGTCGCACATTCGCCCCTTTCAGCCCGGCATTGCGATCGACTGGCGTGCTCCCGCCGTGCTGGTCGATTGCCGCGTCGTGCTGCGCGAAGGGCCGCTCGAGTTCTTCGCCTGCTTTCCGGGCAAGGAGCACGAGAGCATTTTGCGGATGGAGGCCCGCGCCGAGCACATCGCGCTGGCCCTGGGGCTGATCGGCGTCGAAGCCGCGCCCGCCCGCGCCGCAAACGAATCCGATGACGCAACCCTTTCCCCCGCCGCAGCGCCCGCGTCGCAACCGGTAATCGCGTCGTCGCTCGTGGATATCGACGTCGTCCTCGCGGATCCGCCATCCGCATCAACCGCCGCCACGCCGTCGACGACCGACATCGCATCGCGACCAACCAGTGCCCCGGTCGAGGCCTGGACCTGGCTCCGCGAACTCGCCACCGGCCGACCGCCCATTCCCCGCCCCGGGCTCTTCACCGGCTCGCGCAGCGACGGCCGTGGCGGCCTGGCCGCCGACCGCAGCGGCGCCGGCCTCGCGCTGGTCGATATCTCCGAGAGCCTGATCGGCCTGACGCGCTCTCACACCAGCAGCGACGCCGGCCTCTGGGCCGCCTGCGAGACCGCCGTCATTCCCGCCGACGATGCCCGGGTGACGCTCGTGCTTCGCCCCGCAAAGCCGCGCACCCGCCGCTACACAGTCGATTGGCGCGGCAGTCCGCGCGTCGACGACCGCCTCGTTACGCCGGCCGACTTCGCAGATCTGATCCGCATCGATCGCGCACTCCGCCCCGATGCCGTCGTCACCATCCTCGTCGATCCCCAGACGCTGCTGGCCGACGAGCGCACGCTGATCGCATCGCTCGAGCGTGTTGGCATCAACCCCACCGACTATCAGCTCATGCGCCCGCGGTAGGGCGGGTTTCACCCGCCTCTTTAGCCCAAACGCGAGCGAAGGATCGTCGGCCTCAATGCGCGCAGAAAAAAGGCGAGGCGAACCCGCCTTCCTTCTGCCTGATCTGCGAAAACCCCCCGACCGCGGCGTTAGTTCAACGGCCGAAACGCGTTGTTGAACACGTGATCCGCCACCTGTCGCCCCTGCGCAATTCCCGCCGTCTTATCAAACGACCAGTGAATGCCAAGGTAGATGCGGCTTTGTCCGTTTTCCTCTTCCGCCTGCGACAGCGTCTGGAACGTCCGCGGCAGCAGCGGACGCACATTGCCGGCGTTGTCCTTCGTAATGCCGTTGTACTCGTCCGAGACGAACGTAAACGGCACGTCGTCGGTGCCCGTCAGATTTCGCAGCGTCTCAAACAGCGCACCGCCAAAGCCCGCGTGACCCGACGGATACGCCGGGAAGGGCGGCGTGAAGTTCGGCGCCGTCAGGTTGCTGGCAGGGGCGCACAGCGGCACATAGTTCATATCGCCCACCGTCGCCGGATTGTCATCGCCCAATAGGCTCGGCCCCGTGCCCACATCCGCCTCGCGAATGCCCGTCACCGGCCGCCACACGTTGTAATAGAACTTCGACTCCCAGATCGCGATGCACGCATCGGCCATCGAGACATTCACCAGCGCCAGCGCGCGGGCCAGTTCGATCCCCTTCAGGCCCTCGTCCACCGAAATCTGCTCCGCGATCTGGTTATACAACCGCGGCGGAGCGCACAGGCTCGGCGTGCCGTCGTAGGCCCAGTAGATGCCGGCGATGGTCTGATCCTCGGTGCGCGAGGTCGGCGTGACGATGCCGTCGCCGCCGAGCTCCTTCACCTCGTTGAACGCGACCGCGTATTCCGCACTGTCGAGCGCCGGCGGCTCCGGGCAGCGGAACTGCGTGGCGCTGTTCAACACGAACGGCTTCACGCGGAACCACTCTTCGCCCAGCGGCTGCTGCGTCGGATTCAGCGGATCGGGCCGCCAGGCGCCCGGCGCGTCGCTGATCTCGTAGTCCTCGACGATCTCTGACCCGTCATCCTCGCGCATCGCCAGGATGGCCTCCGCCACTCCCGCGCCGAGCTGGACGCCCTGCGTCTCCGCCGAGCCGTCGGTGATCGCCGCAAGGTCCGCCGCCAGCGCCGCGTCGAGCGCCGCCGAATGCGACGGATAGAGATTCACCAGCGTATCGTGCGCGGCCTGCGCGATCGCCGCCGCCGCGTTGGCCTTGGGCGCGCTCTCGGGGATCGTGTTGGTGTAGCTCTCAAATCCGCCCACGACCGCGTTCGCCGCGTCGAACATGGCGATGTGCACGATCGCCATCGCGCGGCTGGAGCGCGTCGGGCCGAGCTGATGGCCGAAGGTTCGCGATTCGCCGGGTTCGACCGGCTTGTGGTCGAGGCCGCTGCTGTCGATCGCCAGCCGGTTCCACTTCACCAGCGCCGCGTCGATCGCCGCCGTCTGATCCGCGGGCGGCGGGGTGATCAACGGACAACCGCCGATGGCGATCGTTAACAGACCGAACATAAACGGAGTCGTGGTTCGCATTCGAGAAATTCCTTGACTGTCTGGGTCCATCGTGTCGCCGGAATGCGACACTCCGAGGCGTTCATCGCTCGTCGCCTCATAGCATATTCGTATTTTCAAAAGCTCCGATATACATTCTTGCACATCCGACAAGACCGCTCAGATTCTCGGTCTCCTTCGCGCCTCAGCGACCGAGAAGTTGCGGCTTTCCGCGGTGCGGCCACGCAAATTCCGCGCGGTACGCTCCGCAATGAGTGACGCAATTCGCCTGACGCAAGGACCACAATGTCGACCAGTCCGGTCGAGATGATCGGGGCCTCGCCCGCCTGGCGGCAGGCGCTCGACCTCGCGCGCCGCGTCTGCGCCACCAACGCCACCGTCCTCATCACCGGCGAAACCGGCACGGGCAAGGAAATCATCGCCCGCTATGTCCACCGCAATAGCGCCCGCCGCGACCGCCCGCTCGTCGTCTGTTCCTGCGGCAGCGGCCCCGCCGAACTGGTCGAGAGTGACCTGTTCGGGCACGAGCGCGGCGCCTTCACCGGCGCGGTCCAGCCGCGCGTCGGCGTGTTTGAGCGCGCCCACCGCGCCACGCTTCTGCTCGACGAAGTCGCCGACATCCCGCGCGCCACGCAGGCCAAACTGTTGCGCGTGTTGCAGGAACGCCGATTTACGCGGCTCGGCGCGCCCTACACCCTCGAATGCGACGTCCGCGTCATCGCAACCACCCACGCCGACCTGCGCAAGCTTGTCGCGCGCGGCCTCTTTCGCGAGGACCTTTTCTATCGCCTGAACGTCTTCCCCATCCCGGTCCCGCCCCTGCGCGAACGCCGCCAGGACATCGGACTGCTCGCGGAGCACTTCCTCGCGCAGGCCGCCCGTCAGCAGCGCTCGCGCCGCGCCGCCCTCAGCGAATTGGCGCTGGCCGCCCTTGTCAGCTACGACTGGCCCGGAAATGTCCGCCAGTTGCAGAGCGTGTTGGAACGCGCCGCCCTCCTCGTCCAGGGCCGCACCATCGATGTCCCCGATCTTCCCGCCGAACTCCTCGCCGGCTGGACCGCTCCCGCCCCCGGCGAATCACCCACCAGCCTGGCCTACGCCCAGCGGCTGCGCGTCGCCCGCGTCATGCACGAATGCAACTGGCGCCTCACCCCCGCCGCAACCCGCCTCGGCGTCTCGCCCCAGGCCCTCCGTCAGCTCGTCCGCCAACTGGGCCTGAAGCCGGGTTGAGCAGAGCAGCAGGGGGGCTCAATCAATCCAGTTCGTCGATTTCCGTACGAGCCGACCGGATTCGCGCACGGCCGACATAGATTCTGGGCGGCGGGCCCGCGTCGCCGTCGTCTATAGCCGCGTCGACTGTTTCCACACTCCGGAGAATCGCCCATGCCGTCCGTTGAATCCCCGCGTTCCGTGCGTCACGCCCGCCTCGATCCGCCGCCGCGCGGTCGGCCGC
>JALHOX010000178.1:5520-9049 GCA_022842805.1 Phycisphaerae bacterium
CGGCCCTGCTCGCGGCGGTCAGCCTCTCGCTCGCCGCGCACGCCGCTCCTACCGACTGGCCCGCCTTCCGCGGCCCGCGCGGCGACGGCATCAGCAATTGTCCCTCGCGCCTCGCCAACCCCTCGCCCATCGAGCTGCGCGAGGCCTGGAAGGTCAAGATCGGCAGTGGGTATGTCGGCATCGCCGTCGCCGGCGGACGCCTCGCCACCGCTTTCTCCGACGGCAAGAACGACGTACTCGCCCTGTTCGACGCAAAAAGCGGCCGCGAGCAGTGGCGGCTCACGCTCGGCCCCACCTACGAAGGCCACGACGGCTCCCACACCGGCCCGATCGCCACGCCGCTCATCGCCGACGGCCGCGTCATCATGCTCGGCGCATTTGGCGAACTGGTCGCTGCTGACGCGTCGACGGGCAAAGAGCTCTGGCGCGTCGATATCGTCAAGGAGTATCAGGCCCGTCCGCCGCGCTACGGCTTCGGAGCTTCCCCGCTCATCGTCGATGGCACGCTGGTGGTCTCGATCGGCGCCGCCGACGCGTTAGCCATCGGCCTAGACCCCGCCACCGGCAAGCTGCGCTGGAAGTGCGGCGCCGACACGGTGCAATTCGAGTCGCCGCTCGTAATCGACTGGGAAAAAAAGCAGCAACTGCTGATCCCCGGCGACGGCCGCTTCATTCTGGCCGACGCGACCAGCGGCAAGCCGATCTGGGAACGGGCGCTGCCGCAACGCATCTTCACCCCCGTGGTCGTTTGGGAAGATCGCGCCTTACTGTCGGATCGCGAAGAGTCCAAGGTCGTCTCGCTCACGCAGGAGACGAAGGTCGATCCGCCCGCCGCCGCTGACGCAGCCCCCGCATCGGCCCCAGCGACGCCCGCCACCAAGACCGCGCTGCTCTGGCAGGACCGCTCGCTGCGCAATAGCTACAACGTCCCCGTCTACCTCGATGGCCACCTCTACGCCTACACCACGCGCTTCCTCACCTGCGTCAGCGCCGCTGACGGCAGCGTGAAGTGGCGCTCGCGCGATCCGGGCGATGGCTTCCTCGTCGTCTGCGACAACCACCTCGTCGTCGTCACCAAAGAAGGCAGCCTCCACGTCGCCCCCGTCACCCCCAAGGAATACGTCGAGCGTGCGTCGATCAAGTTGTTCAACGACCTCGTCTGGACCCACCCCAGCTTCGCCGACGGAAGCATCTTTGTCCGCAGCCTCGGCGAATTGGCCCGCGTCGACATCGCCGACGCCGCCGCCGCACCCGTCGCGGCGAAGCATGACGACCCCGCCGCCGGCGGCTTCGCGGGCTTGCTCGCCAAGCTCGACGCCGCGCCGAACAAGGCCGCGCTGATCGACGAATTCCTCGCGACCGTCAAAGAGTTCCCGTTGATCGAAGGCCGCGACACGGTCCACTTCCTCTATCGCGGCGAGGCCAAAGACGTCGCCGTCGCCAGCGACCTCTTCGGCGCGCGTCAGGAAAAGGCCATGACGCACGTCCCCGGCACCGACCTCTTCTATTGCACCGCCAAGCTCGAGCCCACCGCCCGTCTGAATTACTGCTTCATCAAGGATTATCAGGAATCGCAGGACCCGCGCAACCCGCGCCAGACCATGAGCTTCGTCGTCGGCCGCGACATGGAGATGAGCTTCGGTCGCGGCGGCGGCTTGCCGATGAACTGGTTCGCAATGCCCGAGTGGAAGGCCCCCGCGTTTCTGCGCGATGTGCCCGAAACGCAGCGCGGCAAGATCGAGCCGCGCGAGCTGGAAGCAAAGGGGTTTGCGACGCCGATCAAGATGTCCGTCTATCTGCCGATGGCTTACACCGCCGACGGCGCAAAGCGCTTCCCCACCGCCTATATCCAAAACGGTCGCGGCGCGATCGACATCGCCCAGTGGCCCAAGGCCCTCGACGCCCTCATCGCCGACGGGCGAATCCCGCCCATCGTCGCCGTGTTTCTTGAGATGCCGCAGGGCCCGCGCGACGATCCGGAGGCCGGCGAAAAAGCTCTCGCTGAAATCGTCGTTCCCTACATCGATGCAAACTTCCGCACCGTCGCCCAGCGCGATGCCCGCGCCTCAATCGGCATGGGGCTCGGCGGCCTCAACGCTCTGGCCAGCGCCTTCCAGGCCCCCGCGACCTTCGGGCTGATCGGCGTGCAGTCGCCGATGCTCTTCGACGGCGCGCGACAGGGGCTGATCGCCGTCGCGCCCGAGGCAAGCGCTCATCGGCTGCGCTATTACCAGGAATGGGGCAAATACGACCTGCGCAACCCGCACGAAAACTGGGACATGACCGCCTTCAATCGCGAATTCGCCCGCAAGATGCAGGAAAAGGGTCACACGGTGCTGGGGCAGGAAGTGATCGACGGCACCGACTGGGAGAGCTGGAAAAATCGAACCGATCGCTTGCTGATCGCCCTGTTTGCGGAGGCGAAAGTCCAGTAGCGCGCCACGGCGCGGCTCGATGCTTCGCAGAAAAACGCCGCGTGGGGAGATGCGGGACAAATGTCCTCATCTCCCCACGCGTGTTCATTCACGATCAGCCTGACCGATTAGAACTGGCTCCACAGATACTGATTCGTCACCTCATGGTGGAACTGAATCTCCTGCGGCTTCACCAGCTTGCCCAGCTCCTTCGGGCAGCGGTCGGCCTGGGCCTGCTTCACTTCGGCGAATCGCGCCTGCAGCTCTTCGCCAAACAGCTCCGTGATCCACTTGCTCGACTTGAAGTCGCGGATCGCGTTGTAGATGTTGTCCGGCAGGAAGCGCGTCCGCGCCCGCTTCTCCGGGTCCGTCGCATCCGGTCGCGGGCCGTGCAGACCGGTGCGGAATAGCGTGTAAATGAGCTGATACGGGTTCGCATCCGGACCGACCGAGCGCACCTCAATCCGCGCCGCACGCTCGTTCGCCAGCGGAATGCGGACCATCGAACCGCGATCCACCGGCGAGGCCTTGATCTGATTCGGCGCCTCAAAGTGCGGATCAAGCCGCCGATAGCCGTTCACGCTCGGATTGAGCACCAGGCAGATGTCGCTGGCGCTGTGCAGGATGCGATCGATGAAATCCCAGCCCATCTTGCTCAGCCCATCCTGTCCACCCTTCTCGTGGAACAGGTTCTTGCCGTCGCGGGCGATCGACATGTTCGTGTGCATGCCGCTGCCGTTGATGCCGGCGACCGGCTTCGGCAGAAAGCTCGCCGAATACCCCATCTTCTGCGCCACCTGCCTGCACAGCAGCTTGTAAAGCTGAATCTGATCAGCCCCGATCAGCGCCTCGGAATAGGAGAAATTCATCTCGAACTGCGACGGCGCCACCTCGGGGTGGTCCTTCTCATTCTGAAAGCCCATCGCCCGCTGAACTTCCGCCGCCGTGTCGATGAACTGCCGCAACGGATCCTGCGGCAGCGAGTGGTAGTAGCCGCCGGTGCTGATGAATTCGAACTTGCCGGTCTCGTGAAAATGCCGCTCCGCGTCGCGATTCTGGAACAGAAAGCCTTCGATCTCCGAGGAGACGTTCATCTGCGTCTTCTCAGTCTTCCA
>JALHOX010000179.1:0-3013 GCA_022842805.1 Phycisphaerae bacterium
ACGAGCGAGTTTTCGTGGGCGGAACTGGTGGATTGACGCGGGGTCGCGGGCGGGCGGGGAAAAGGAAAAGGCGGATCTTCGGCGTGGTTCCCTTGGGGAGGGGGGGTTGGGTTTCGAGCGAGGAGGCCATCATACCTGGATCACAACAAATCCTGCTGATGGCCAAGGGGCTGCCACACTTCCGATCCGCCTTATTCGGGTTGTCAAAAAACTGCACCGGGTCAACGTCCGTGCCGCCCGATGCCAGGCGACCCGCGTCCAGCCCTCCATGCGCTGGGGAGCGGGGGCCGCAAGCTCTGCGGCCCGGGGCTTGCTGACAGGCATTAGTGTCAGCCCCGCGGGTCCGCCGCATCTGTTCAATAGGTTTAACAGATCACCCCCCAAGTCGGAAGATCAGTCTTCCCTGATTTCACAGGCAGTTGCGCTCTTCTGTGCAAAAGACGCCGATTTTGGCGAAAATGACGCCGATAAATCGGTTAAGATGGGCCTGGGACCCCCACCCCTAGTAGTTTGGATGGTTTTTCGATGCCACAAATCGCCTTCCCAAATTGCCGTTTTTTCTGCCGATGTGTGAGAAAATCGGTAATTCAGGGGGCGATATTCCCGTTGGAAACGCGTTCCAGGACCTTCCAGAGGTACAGGTAGTTCTTTCCGCGGTAGCGGGAGACCTCGCCGCTGACGGTGAATTCGTTGAGCCCGCTCGTGGCGGACCGCTCCATGTACTCCAGCAGCTGGTTGCGGTGCAGTTCCAACGCTCGCGGCTCGGTTTCGCCGTCGAGG
The DNA here is from genome assembly GCA_022842805.1 of Phycisphaerae bacterium. Classification (GTDB taxonomy): domain Bacteria; phylum Planctomycetota; class Phycisphaerae; order UBA1845; family Fen-1342; genus JALHOX01. Next base: position 781 of record JALHOX010000179.1, read on the forward strand.
CGGACGATGAACATGGCGCGCTGCCCCTCCAGGACAAAACGGCCGGGACGCTCGATGAGCGACGCGCCGTCGGGCAGCAATCGCGAATCGGCCGGGTCGGTGGGCTTCATGCCGCGGCCGACCGGGGCGGGCGTGGTGCGGGGCTGCGGCGGGATGATCGGGGTCGGCCGCTCGCGCTCGCGAAGGAGGTCGCGCAAAATCTCGAGCTGACGGGGCGTGCGCTCGCCGGTGGGTTGCGAGGCGGGCGCGGCCTGCTCGGTGGCCGCGGGCATGGACGCCGGAGCTTGCGCGGCCGGTTCGGCGGCGGGCGGATTTTCGACAAAGCCGAGCGACGCCGTCAGGGCGCCCAGTACGAGCACGATGAGGAAGCGGGATTTCATCGAGAGGCTCTCCAAAGCACGCGATCATCGGGCGGCCGGCCTGCGGCGGGCCGCGTCCGCGCGAAAGCTGCGCGAAATATACCGTCGCGCCGCACCTAGGGGGCGGGCCGATAGACGTATCGGAGCACAATCGTGGCCACGATACTCATTTACGGCGCCGGCGGACTCGGGCGTATCGCGCTCGACATCTTTCACGCGCAGGCGCGCCATCGCACGGTCGCCTTTCTCGATCGCGATCTCTCGCTGTGCGGCGAGGCGATCGACGATGTGCCGGTGCGGGGCAATCTGTCGGCGGCGCGCACGCTCATGGCGGAGGGCGTGAGCGGGGCCTACGTGGCCATCGGCTGCAATGAGACGCGCTGCCTGATCGCGTCGCAGCTGCGCATGCTCGGATTCGACCTGGTCTCGCCCATTCACCCGACGGCGGTGATCGCGGCGCGGGCCGAAGTGCGCGAGCATGTCATGATCGGAGCACGGGCGGCGATCTGCGTGCATGCGACTGTGGCGGCGCACGCGATCATTGCGACCAATGCGATCGTCGAACATGACAATGTGATAGGTGCGGGCGCGTTCGTCGAGCCGGCGGCGCGGCTGGCGGGCGGTGTGCGGCTGGGCGAGCGAGCCCGGGTGGGCATCGGCGCATGCGTAATTCCCGGCCGCTCGATCGGCGCTCAGGCCACTGTGGGCCCGGGCGCCATTGTGATACGTGACGTGCCCGACGGCGTGACGGTGCGCGGAGCTCCGGCGCGGCTGCCGGAGTTGGCGTCCGTCGAATAGAGCCTCTCGACCCGCCCTACCACTTCAACGCGCGCAACCGCTTGGCAGCCTCCGCGATCCGCTCGGCTTCGATCGTGAGCGCGAAGCGGACGTATCCTGCGCCGCACTCACCGAAGCCGGGGCCGGGAATGCAGACGATTGCAGCTTCGTCGAGCAGCTTGCTCGCGAGCGAAAACGAGTCGTAGCCTTTGGGGACGCCGCACCAGACGTAAAAGGTCGCTTCGGGCGGCGAGAGGCGGAAGCCGAGTTCGCGCAGCGTGGGGCAGAGCGCGTCGCGGCGGGCGATGTACATCTTGCGTAATGCGTCGATCTCGGGGTCGTCGTAGCGATCAAGGCCGACGCAGGCCGCGTCTTGAATGGCGTTGAACTGGCTGCTGTCGAGGTTGGCCTTGACCTTCGCCAGGCGCTCGAGGATCGCGGCATTGCCGACCGCGAAGCCGATTCGCCAGCCGGTCATGTTGAAGGTTTTGCTGAGCGAGTGGAGCTCGATCGCGATGTCGCTCGCGCCGGGCACCTGCAGCACGCTGGGCGGGGACGCGGGGCCGTAGTACATCTCGTTGTAGGCGGCGTCGTGGGCCAGCAGGATGTCGTGCTTGCGACAAAACGCGACCGCCCGCTCCAGCAGCTCGATCGTGCAGGTCGCGCCGGTCGGGTTGTTGGGATAGTTCAGGAACATCAGCACCGCCGCATCGCGATCGGCGGGGGAGATGGCTTCGAAGTCGGGATGCCAGGCGTTGGACTCGCGGAGCGGCATGGTGATCGGGCGGCCGCCGGCGAAGAGCGTGGCGGAGTGATAGACAGGGTAGGCCGGCGAGGGCACCAGGACGCCCTGCCCGGGCTCGACCAAGGCGAGCGGGAGGTGGCCGATGCCCTCTTTGCTGCCGATGAGTGCGAGGGCCTGGGTCTCGGGGTCGAGCTTTACGCGATAGCGCTTTTCCATGAAGCGACAGACTGATTGACGAAACGCGGCGCTGCCCTTGTTGGCGGGGTAGCGATGGTTGGCGGGCTGATGAATGGCCTCGGCGAGACGATCGACGATGAAGCGCGGGGTGGGCCGATCGGGATCGCCGATGCCG
>JALHOX010000179.1:3023-8990 GCA_022842805.1 Phycisphaerae bacterium
GCCGAAATCGATGACATCTTTTCCGGCGGCGCGGAGGGCCTGCTTCTTGCGATCGATGTCGACGAAGAGATAGGGCGGAAGAGCGGCGAGACGCTGGGGCGTGGGGATCGTGATCGGCATGCTGATTCTCGGCTTTTGCCGCGTGCGGCGGCGCAGTGGGCTGGAGGTTTTGCGGATTCATCGCGCTTCGCGCCGGAGCGCAAAGGCAAGACGGAGCTTCGCGGCGAAGTGTAGAGGATGGCGCGGCGGCGCGAAGTGCGGCAATGTGGCCGGCGGGCGGAACGCGACGGCCTAGAGCCGCCGGCTGACGACGAAATCGGCCATGGCCGAGAGCGTGGCGCGCGTCGGCGACTCGGGCAGAATCGTGAGGCACTCCTGCGCGCCCTGGATCATGTTCGTGGCGATGTCCTGGGCGTACGCCACGCTGCCATGGTGCTGCAAGCGGCGAGCGATCTCGGCGGAGTGGCCGTTGTCCGCCTCGCCCGCTTCGCGGAGCAGCGCGAGCATCGATTCTCGCGCGGCGCGGGGGGCCGTGCTGAGGTAATGCACGAGGGGCAAGGTCGGCTTGCCCTTGGCGAGGTCGCGCCCCAGGGATTTGCCGACGATTTCCTCGTCGCCGCAGAGATCGAGCACGTCGTCGACGATTTGAAAGGCGGTGCCGATTCGCTCGCCGAAATTGTGCAGCGCGCCGACCACGGCGGGCGTCGCATCGGAACACCAGCCGCCCAGTTCGCAGGAGACGCCGATCAGGGCGGCGGTCTTGCGACGGATAATCTCGAGGTAGAGATTTTCGGAGAGTGAGAAGTTCTCGCGATTGACGACCTGCATCATCTCGCCTTCGCAGACGGCGTTGGTCGTGGCGCCGATGCGGCGCGAGACATGCTGCGAATCGATGCGGCTGCACAGGTGAAAGGCGTGGCTGATCAGAAAATCGCCGAGCAGTACCGCCCGTTCGTTGCCCCATAGGCGGTTGACGGTCTGCACGCGGCGACGCGTGTCGGCTTCGTCGAGAATGTCGTCATGCACGAGGGTCGCGACGTGGACCATCTCGACGACGGCGGCGGCGACGTGGTGTCGCTCGCCGACCCGCCCCGTGGCGCGCCCGCACAGGAGCACGAGGGCCGGGCGGAGCATTTTGCCGTGGTACTGGCCGATGTGGGCGGTCAGGTCGTTAATGAACGGCTGGTCGGAGCGGAGTTCGTCGACGAAGGCCTGCTGAGCCAGCACGAGGTCGGCCGCGATGGGCTCATAGAAGTCCGGCAATGCGGCGGAACGTCGAGTGTCTGCAATTGCCGGCGTCATATTGAACGAGTCTCGTGCGATATCCAGGTGTTTCTTCGAGGGGGAGCGGCCGGCATCGAGCCGCCCGAAATCCGCCGCCAACATTGTGAAGGCTAGCGTCAGGGGCGCGGCGAGGTCTACTTTTCACTGAAAGTTTTATCGTTCATGAAAGCTGGCCGTCGTCGGCGGGGCCTCTGCCGTTTTCCGGACCGCCGTCCGCCTCCCGAAAGAGGACGAGCACGCGACCGACGCGGCGCACCAATTCGCAGGGGACGCGCTCGGTGAGCGACTTGGCGACGGTCTCGCAGGCCTGGCGTTCGTCGGTCTGCACCTTGACCTTCACGAGCGGGGACTTTTGAAAGGCCTGGCGCAGGTGTTCGACCACGGTCTCGGCCGGCTCGCCGTCGCCGACGAGCATTTTTACGCCGAGAGCGTGACTTTGGGCGAGCAGCGATCTTCGCGTTGAGCCGTCCAATCGAGCTCCCGTTGGCCGCGGCGGTTGGGCACCTCGCGGGCCCGGTCGCTAGCGCTCCCGGCCGATCCCGCGAATCGACGGACTGTACACAAGCAGGACGCTGGCTACCATGCCTTGCGGCATTTGCGAGCGATGCGGTGCCGAGCGAGGCAGAGCCTTGCTCTACTAAACTGCGCCAGGCAGAGCGTGGCGCTACGAATGAATGCCGTAGAACGAGGCTCCGCCTTGTTCGTTTGAGAATGACTGTTTCTGCGAGGTCATGGATGTCCGCTCGCGTCAAACGCCAGGATGGCCCGTCGCTGTTCGACACCACCGCCAAGTCGACGCCGCCGGTCATTCCGGTCGGCACGTTGCTCTCGGCCGACTTCGCCGTTTCCGCCGATGATCCGCCGACGAAAGCCGCCCGCATCCGCGGGGGCGATATCCCCGTCGACACCCTTGAGCCCGATTACGAGACCCCGTTGAACGAGAAATCCGCCGCCCGAGCCAAAGACGCCGCCCGTGCCGAGAAATCAACGCCCGCCGACAAAGCGGAGTCGTCGCCGCGCGGTCCCGCCAAACGCGAGCGCGTCGGTGCGACCGCCGAGACGATGGCGACCAAGCAGCGAGAGATTTCGGTCTCCGAGTTTTTCGCGAAGAATCGCCACCTGCTGGGGTTCGACAACAAGCGCAAGGCGCTGCTGACGACGGTCAAAGAGGCGGTCGATAACAGCCTCGACGCCTGCGAAGAGGCGGGCATCCTGCCGGAAATCGAAGTTTCGATCGAGCAAAAGTCGGAAGAGCGCTTCCGCGTCACGATTCGCGACAACGGCCCCGGCATCGTTCGGGCTCAGATCCCCAACGTCTTCGGCAAATTGCTGTACGGCTCGAAGTTTCACCGGTTGAAAATGTCGCGCGGGCAACAGGGCATCGGCATTAGCGCCGCCGGCATGTACGGCTTGCTCACCACCGGGCAGCCGGTGCACATCACCAGTCGCACGAGCGCCAAGAAACCGGCGCACCACTTCCAACTCGCGATCGACACGACGAAGAATCGGCCGGACGTGGTCGCGGACATGGAGCAGGAGGTAGACTGGGATCATGGCACGCAGGTCGCGATCGAGCTGATCGCGAGCTATCAAAAAGGGCGGCAGTCCGTCGACGAATATCTTGAACAGACCGCGATGGCGAATCCTCACGCGGCCATCACTTATCGCGCCCCTACCGGCGAGGTGCGCATCTTCGAGCGCGCGGCGGGCGCGACGCTTCCGGCCGAGACCAAGGAGATTCAACCGCATCCGCACGGCATCGAGCTGGGCGTGCTGATGAAAATGCTCAAGGAAGCGCGGCCGCGCGAGGATGGCGAGCGCACGCCGAAGCTGTCGGGCTTTTTGCAGAATGAGTTTTGTCGCGTGTCGTCGCGCGTCGCCGAGGAGATCTGCAACACGGCGAAGCTCAGCACCAAAGCCGCGACCGCCAGCCTGAGCACGCCCGAGATCGAGCGGCTCTATCAGGCGATGCAGACGGTGAAGATCCAGTCGCCGCCGACTGACTGCCTGGCTCCGATCGGCGTGCGGCAATTGCTGGGCGGCATGCTGAAAGAGGTGAAGGCCGAGTTTTACGCTGCGACAACGCGCGACCCGGCGGTCTATCGCGGCAACCCGTTTCAGATGGAGATCGCGATCGCGTATGGCGGCGCGCTGCCGGCGGATCAGCAGGCGCGCGTCGTGCGTTTTGCGAATCGCGTGCCGCTGCTCTATCAGCAGAGTGCGTGTGCGGCCTTCAAGAGCGTGCTCGACGTCGACTGGCGCAACTACGGCATCAGCCAGCCCGGCGGCGGCGCCCCGGTGGCGCCGCTGGTGGTGATGGTGCACATGGCCAGCGTGTGGGTGCCCTTCACGAGCGAGAGCAAAGAGGCGATTGCCGACTACGACGAGATTCGCAAAGAGATGAAGCTGGCGCTGCAGGAGTGCGGTCGCAAGCTCGCGACATACATTCGGCGTCGTCGCAAGCAGCAGCTCGAGAGCGATCGTCGCGACATTTTTGAGCGGTATATCCCCGACGTGTCCGAAGCGCTGGCGGCGCTCGCCGGCGTGGACGCGAACAAGACCATGATGGCGCTGCAGCGCATCGCAAGGCGGCGGACGGCCGATGCGGACGTGGAACTCGACGAAGATGGGCGGAAGATCGAGCGACCGACGGGCGACGCCGTCGTCGCGAACGGCAAGACGCCCGACGCCGCCGCCGATGTCGAAGCCTTCGCCGGCGACGAGAGCGTGGTCGTCATCCCCGAGAATGCCGTCGCGCCCGCGCCGGCGGAAGGGCTGTTTGACGATGCCGAGGCGGGCAAGGCGGAAAGCGGCGGAAAGCGGCGGCGCAAGCGCGGCTCGTGATCGATGGCGGATGCAGCGCCGGGCTGCATCGCGCTTTGGTCGCCGCGCGGGGTGGAGCGCGAATTAGATCGCGCGCGGAGTCTCATTTCCCGCGCAAAACCGCGCTTCCACCGCGCCCCTGTATCATCCCGCCCCCATGGCTTCCGAGCGATCGTTCGTCTCCGCCGCGATTGTGGGCGGGCTTTGCACGCTGCTCTCGCGGATCACCGGATTCGCGCGCGATGTTCTGCTGACGACGACCTTTGGTCTGCAATCGATCACCGACGCCTTCTGGTTCGCGTTCACCGTTCCCAATCTGCTCCGTCGACTCTTCGCCGAGGGGGCGATCGCGGCGGTGTTCGTGCCGCCCTTTTCGCGGCTGCTGGCGAAGGATGATCTGGCGGGCGCCGAGCGACTGCTGGCGCGGGCCACGGCGCTACAGACGGTCTCGCTGACGATCATCGTGCTGCTGATCGAACTGCTGATCTGGGCGATCGCGGTCTTTGGCGGGCCGGCCGCGCCGCCGGGGGCGACTTCTCAAAACGCCGCCACCTTGCTCAACGAGCGCGGCCTGATGCTGACGCTGACGGCGATCATGCAGCCCTACACGATCGCGGTCTGCGTGGTCGCGTTGCTGGCGAGCATCCTCAACTGTCTGGGCAGCTTCGCGCCGGCCGCGCTGACCTCGGCCATCCTCAACGTGGTCATGCTGGTGGCGCTGCTAATCGGCCGCGCCCTGCAATGGCCCACGGCACAGCAGGCGATCGCAGTGGCGATCAGCGTCGTCGTCGCCGGGGTCGTGCAGTTTGTTTTTCTTCTGTTTTTTCTGAGCGGGCGACGCATCCGCCTCGGCTGGGAGTGGAACACGTCCGACCCCGAGGTTCGCGGCCTGCTGGCGACGTTCGTGCCGGTGGTATTCGGGCAAGGCGCGCTGATGCTCGGCACGTTCATCGACAACCTGATCTGCTGGGCCTTTCGAGGCAGCGCCGCCAGCGGATCGACCGGCACGCTGCTTGGCTGGACCTTTCGCTACCCGCTCGACGAAGGCGCGATCGCCACACTGAACATCGCCCAGCGGCTTTATCAGTTTCCGCTCGGCGTTGCGGCGATCGCGCTTGGCACGGCCGCATTGCCGATGCTCAGCCGCCTGATCGCGACCGAGGACTGGGCGGGCTGGAATCGGCAGATGCGGCTGGCGCTGCGGCTGGCGCTTTATGTCGGGCTACTGGCGGGGACGCTGCTGGTCGCGATGCCCGCGTCGTTTGTGCGGCTGCTCTTTGAATACGGGCGTGTCGGCCCCGAAGGCACGGCCCGCGCGGCGCCGGTTCTGGCTGCCTATGGCTGGGGAATGTGGGCGTTTTGCGTGCAACACATCGTGCTGCGCGGCTTTTACAGCCGGGGCGACACGACGACGCCGCTGCGGCTGAGCGCGTTTCTAGTGCCGCTGAATGTCGCGCTGAGTTTCGTGCTCATCTGGCACCCGGCGATTCGCGAGGCCGCCTTTGGGTGGAGCACGGCGATCACCTCGACGCTTTCGGTGTTCGTCGGGCTTTGGCTGCTCAATCGGCCGCGCGTCGCGCGAGAATCGAAGGATGGCGTGGATGATGTGTTGGTCGACGGCGCACTGCTTTCGGCCACCGCACGGATGTTTGCGATTTCGGTTGCGTCGGCGTGGATGCTGATGTGGCTGGCGCCGTGGCTGCTGCGGACCGGGCGCGGGCTTGGAATCGGCGAGGTGGGAGCGCGGGCGTTGGAGACCTTCGGCGGGATCACGATCGGGACGCTGGTGTTTTTGATTGTCGGGGCGATCGTGCGTTTGCCGGAGCCGCGGCTGGTGATCGCGACGGCGCTGCGACGGCG
>JALHOX010000180.1 GCA_022842805.1 Phycisphaerae bacterium
AGTCCGGCTTCTAGGAACTATGCGAATTCGACTTGACCGATCGCAACCGCGCCCGCCGCGCGATCCCGCCTCGTCTCTCCCGATTCACCCCGTCGCGCGAATCTGGGATGTTCACCGCCCGTCGCGTCCTAGATTTGCTGGGCTCGCCGCCGCCATGCCGCATTCGAGCGCGATCGCCCTGCGGTATTACAGCGATAGAAATCTTCGAGATTCTCCTTCCCGCCGTCCGCTTTCGGTGAGTTCGCCTCTCCCCGCGATCGAACTGATGCGGAGCACAACATCGACCGATATCCCACGAAACCCCATGCACGCTCAACAAGCCACGCCCGCCAACGCCGCGCCTGCCGATCAATGGCGTCGCTTGCAATCCTCACTCTCCGCGGAATATCGGGCGTTCATCCAGAGCTCCGCCGACCAGCTCAGTTGCCTCACCTATCGAGCCTCCGCTTCCGACCCCGCACGCGGCGAATTGCTCGTCATCAGCGACGGTCGCAAAGATGCTTCCCCTGCGCTCGAAAACGCGCTGCGCCGCTTCGTGCAGAGCGCCATCGCAGCCGGCCATCCTCTACAGGCCAGGCTCCTTTCGCCGGCACGCTTCTGGGCGCGGGTCCGCGGCGGGGAGGTCGGCCTGCTGCGGGCGGCGACCGGCGGCGCAATCGTGCATGACAACGGGATGCTGCTCGAACTGACGGCGCTCACCCGGCACTGCGCAGCGCTGCGTCGCGCGGCACAGACACCGCTCATCTGCTACGCGCTCGTCGGTTCACGCCTTCGCGCGAGCGTCCGCGATGACTCGGATCTCGATCTGCTGATCGTCTTCGACGACTCCGCCTTCGCCCCGGCCGAGGCCGAAGCGCACCGCGCTCGCCTGTGCGAAGCGGCCGAAACGATATGGAAATCGCTCGCAGCCAAAGCGCGAGTCGCGCGGCCCGCGAGCTTCGCGGTCTATGCCCTGACGGAACTTTGGACCGGGCTGCACGAGTGTCGTCCGATCTTGCTCACGATGATCGCCGACGGCGTCCCCCTCGCCGATCGCGGCGATTTCCGCTCGTGGCAGCGCATGATCGCGCGCGGCGCGATCCGCCCCAGCGAGAACGCCGCCCGGTTGCACATCCTGCAATCGAAGGAGCGCCTCGGCATGGCGCGGCAGCAGATGCGCGAGGCTGTCGGCGACCATTTGTACTACTGCGTGTTGAACGCAACCCACGCGCTGCTGATGGCGTGGGGCGAGAGCCTGCCGACGCCGCGCGAAATCGCGCCGGTGGCGCGGCTGGCGCTCGTTCAGGAGCTGGGGCTGCTCCGTGCCGAAGATGTCGAACTGATCCAGTCGCTCGTCGATGCACACAAGCGCTTTGAGCACGACACCGCCGCCGCCCCAGCGCCGGGGAAATGGGAGTCTCTCGCTCGCCGCTGCGAAGACTTTGCAGCCCGATGCGACGAGCGACTGCCCGCCGCGATCCTCATGGGCGTGGCCCGCGACGTTACGCGGCGGCTGCGGCCGCAGTCGCACTGGTTCCCGGGCAACACCGAAGCCTGGCTCGATGCACTACTGACGACGATCACCCCCGAGGCAAAACGGGCGAATGCACCGCGCCTCGCCGCCTTGGCGCGATTGTTGGCGCTCGGCGAGGCGGCTCGCAACATCCGGCCGGGCAATGAGAGGATTCAGGAGGCCCGGGCGCTCGCCGCCGCCATCTGTCCGCCCCCGCGCAATCGCACGCCCGGCTGATTCGCCCGCGCTCCGGCCGACTCAGGTCACGATTCGCCGGGTCGTGCCGCCCGTTTCGCTCTTTCCGGTATCGCTTCGTTTCCCACCGCCTCGTGGCGACGGGCCTCGAATCTCGCCGCCGCGCGCCGGCATGCCGTTGCTCTCCGCCGCACCCGCCACCCGCGCCTTCTTCACCGCCTCGCGCGCCTCGCGGGCCTTCGCCGTGCCCGCCCGCCGCGTCCGGCTCTTGCCGCGCCGCGCCGATTTCACCACCTCAATCAACCGCGCCAGCTCCACCGGCGTCAGCGATCGCAGCGCCCCATCCGCCAGCCCCTTCAGCACCAGCGGCCCGATCGACAGCCGCTTCAGCGTGTGCACCTCAAAGCCGAACTTCGCCAGCATGCGCTGGATCATGCGCGGAATCTCATCGTAAACCGTCATCTCCAGGATCGTCCGATCCATCCGCGTATCGACGATCTCGATCGCCTCCGCCCGCGCCTTGCCCTCCGCCAGGTGAACCCCGCGGGCCATCTGCGCCACATGCTCCGGCGTCACCCGCGCACGCACCTCCACGCTATAGCGCTTCGCGATCTCATACCGCGGATGCGCCACCCGCTGCGCCAATTCGCCGTCCGTCGTCATCAACACCAATCCGCAAGCCTCCGGGTCCAGACGGCCCACCGGCTGCGGCGTCGCATCCAGGTCCGGCGGCAGCAGATCGACCACCCGCAGCCGTCCCGCCTTCGGACCGCTCGTGCAGACGACGTTCTTCGGCTTGTTCAGCATCAGGTACATCGGCGCGCGCGGGCGAACGCGCCGCCCGCGCACGGTGATCACGTCGCGCTGCGGATCGACGAAGGCCGGCAACGTGTCGACGATTTCATCGTTGATCATCACAAAGCCGTCGCGGATCAGCTCCTCCGCCTCGCGCCGCGAGGCCACGCCCGCGTCGGACAGAAATTTCTGAACGCGGATCGGTCCGCCGTCTTCTGCGATTTTCTTTTTCATCGACGCGCTCGCTTTTGTTCGTGTGTCATGGGTTGAAGGAGGCGCTGCCGCGACCAACGCCGCACGCAAGCAAGTCCGCGGCTCGGCGCCGACGCGACCACCCGGATGAACACCCGCGACTCAACCATCCCACAAATCCGATTCCTTCTTCTTCTTCGGCGGCGGCTGCGGGCGACTCTGCAACTCCGGCGCGCCTTCCGTCGGCGGCAGATTGCCGCTGTTCACCGCGTCGCCCGGCGTCCGATCGTCGCCTTCCCCGCGCCGCCAGCGCTCCGTCTCCGCCTCGGGCGAGTCATCCCGCCGCGGCGCGTCCCGCGAATCTTCACGCGGCGCCTTCGGCGACTCGCTCGCCTCGCGATCGGTCGCGGCCCGCTCCGGCAACGGCAGGGGCCCCAGCAGCTCTTCAATCCGAATCTGCTCCGGCACCAGCGTCGCCGGAATCACCTTCTGCTCTTCCGTCAGCGCCGCCAGCACGTGAATCACTTCCGAATACGACGCCCCCAGCCCGCGCAGCTTCTTTCGATTCTTCTCCGCAAACAGCGGCACATCCGCCAGCGCCCCGATCAGCGAAGCCACATCCGCCGGCGCCACCACCTTCGAAGACAACCGCCCGCTCGTGCGCCCCCGCGCAAACAGCGTCAGCGTCCCCGCCTCCTCCGACGAAATCGTCAGCCGATCATCCGGATCGGTGTAAAACACCGGCGTCGCCACCGGCATGCTCTTTCCAAACACCGCGATCACCGGCGAACGCGTCCGCTTGAAATAGATCAGCGGCGCCCCCTCGCAATCGATCACGTCCACAATCACGTTCGGCTGCGCCGGATCCAGCGCGCTGGCATAGGTCCGCCGCTGCACCCGCGGATGGCCCAGCCGCACGAGCCCCTCATACGCCGCAATCCGATGATCGTTCTGCGAGCCATCCACCAGTCCCGCCAGCGTCTGCGCCGCGCTGCCGAAGCGGCTCTTGCCCAACTCGCGAATCGCGTCGATCGCGTTCGGATGCGAGCGCGAACGCGCGATCGCCTCGATCACCCCCAGCGCCTGCGTGTCGCCGTTCCGCAATCCGGCCCGCGCCGCGTAATAGCCGATCGAGCTGGCCGCTTCGTCATACAGCGGCCGCAACGCCGGAAACGCCGACGACCCCAGCGCCTCCCACCCCAGCGACACTTCCTCGAGATTGTTCGGCCGTGCGCGGGCCAATTCGCCCAGCTCGCGCGCCCGCCGCTCGCGAAAACCCGGATCATCCAGCGTCGCGATAAACGGCACAATGCTCAGAAACCGCCGCGGATCTTCCTTCATCGACGCCGGCGTGTGCAGCACCACATACGACTGGCTCAGCGCCTCCGCCACGCGCACCCCCGGACCAAACCGCTCGCTCACCGCCCGCTCCAGCTTACGCGCCTGCGGATACGAGGGCTCGATCAACTGAAGCTGAACGCTGCGCTCTTCCGTCGTCCGACCACCCCCCAAAACCACGCCGCGCCGCACATTTCGATCGGTCGTGCTGATCGCCCGCAGCGCCGGATTCACAAACACCGGTCCGCTCGCCCGCGCCACCACCCGACCCGCCAGCAACCCCGTGCCGCTCGCGTTCGTGTCAAAGATTCGCAGCTCCGTCGGAATCAGCAGCCCGCCCTCCAGCGTCTGCGTCGAGCTTCCCCGCAACGCCTCCACCTGCACGTCAAAAATGCTCCCGCGCGGCGCCCCCGGCGCAATCGTCCCCGTGATCTCCACCACCGCCGTATCCAACGAATCAATCAGCTTGTTCGGCGAAACGCGCTGCTTGTACGACCCCGGATTCGCCGGCTGATACTCGCGATTGATGAAGTCGACCAAATACTCCCGGATCGCCGTCGGACAGTCGCTGCTCCCTTTCTCGCCCAGCCCCGTCACCAGCCCATACCCGCGAATCTGCATCGGCGCCGCGTCGCCATACAGCGTCTCATTGCCGACCGTGTCGCGAAACAGCGGATCCGCCGAGCGGGCCGGCGCCGCCACCGGCTCGGGCAGCTTCTTGCTGTTGTTGCCAAAGCGCTCTTCGATCCACGAACAGCCGCCCGTCGCGCTCAGCGCGACGCACCAAATCACCGCCAACATTCGATTGCGAAGCATTTGCATCGGGAAGGTCTCCAAACGGTCGGGCCTGAAAGTGTACCGCAACCCGCCGCCCGACACGGCTCGCCCGCCGCCCGCCGCCTTCTTCTTTCCGCATTCTTCATTCTTCATGATCCCCTCGCCCCTCCGACGCGAATCGACTATTTTTCCAATCCCTGAAATCGACGCTCCAACATCGGAGATTCGCGTGCAGAGCCAGCTTCGATTCCTCGCCCCGCTCGTCGCGCTCGCCTTGCTCTCATTGCCGGGCTGCGTCGAGCGCCGCATGAAAATCACCACCAAACCAGAGGGCGCCACCGTCGTCGTCAACGACGAAGAGGTCGGCGTCAGCCCCGTCAATTTCTCCTTCACCTGGTACGGCGACTACGACATCATCATCCGCAAGCCCGGCTACCAGACCCTCAAGACCCACTACCGCATCGAAGCCCCCTGGTATCAGAAGCCCGGCATCGACTTCGTCACCGAGTGCCTCGTGCCCTGGACCATCGTCGATGAACAGGTCTCGCCCACCTTCGAAATGATGGAAGTCGAGAACGCGCCCGTGAAGGATCTCGTGCAGCGCGCCGACGAGCTGCGCGACCGCGCGATCTTCTCCCCGTGAGCCATCAGCATCGCCGCTCCCCCGCGCCGCGCGGCGGCCTGAGCCGCGCCGTCGTCGCCTGCGTCGCCGGACAGCCCATCGCCGCGCCCGCCCGGCCAGGCTGGCTGGCGTGGCTCCTCGCCCTCTGGTGTCTCGCCGAAGCCGGACAGCACATCTTCGGCGCCAAGGTCTATTACCAGCTCGGCGCCGCCGCCGGCTCACGCGGCCGATTCCGAGAGCTCGCCTGGCGCACCCCCGCCGCCGTCGGCTATCTCGCCCTCGCCGGCGGAGTCCTCGCCGAACGCTCCGCGGCCCGCACCGCGCTTCGCATCCTCACCGCCGCCAGCGCCGCAGTCGGCGTCGCCTCCTACGTCGCGCCGGAGTCCATCGCCTCGCTCCTCGACATGGGCCGCCTCGCCCAATTGCCGCGCTTCGCCGTCGTTCTCATCGCGCTCGCCGCCTGGCGCTTGCGCTTCGCCGGCGAGCGGCAGCGCCATTTCGACGGCCGCCTCACCGGCCGCGACTGGATCCGCGCCCCACACCCAAACTCCGCCGCAACCCTCCGCCTCCAGTTCGCCCGCCGCGGCGACGCCTGGCGCGTCCGCCGCGCCGCGCTGCTCCAAGGCCCGCCCCACTCCGCCGCCACAGCCATCGACGCCGCCATCCTCCACGCCGAGTATCCCTTGGATCGCGCCGAGTGGACCGATCTGCCGCCGACCGCCTCCGGCGCCCAGCCCATCCCCGCGCCGCGCCCTACGATCGATCCGCTCGCCGGCAATCTCGCTCTCCGCGGCGGATCCGCCCGCGCCGCCAACCTCTGGCGACTGCGCAACGGCGAGCGCGAGTCCGGCTGGATGATCGAGTATTACGACGCGCCGATCGACGCCGCGCGCGCCGAGACCGCCGCGAAACGCGAGGAAGCCCCATGAGCTACATCTTCCGCCTCAAAAAAGCCGAGCCGCTAGCGCTCATGGCCATCCGCACCATCAGCTCGCGCGGCGCGCTGGCCCACACGCTGGAGACTTCCTTCGAAACCGTCTGGCGTCGCCTCAATCAGTTGGAGAGCGTCACCGTCGGCCCCGCCATCGCCGTCTATTTCGCCTGCGACGACGTCACGCTCGACGTCGCCGCCGGCTTCCCGGTCAAAGAGCAGATCGCCGGCGACGACCGCCTCGAACGCATCGAACTGCCCGCCGCCTCCGTCGCCACCACCATCCACGAAGGCGCCTATTCGCGCATCCCCCACGCCCACGAAGCGCTCATCGAGTGGATCGCCGGACAAAAGCTCGCCATCGCCGGTCCCGCCTATGAGGTCTATTGGGTCGATCCGAGCCAGGCGAAGAACGAGAGCGAACTGCGAACGGAAATCGTCATTCCCGTAACTTGAACGCCGTCGCGCCGCGGCATCGCTCAACCGCAGCCGGTAGGGCGAGTCGGTAGGGCGGGTTCCACCCGCCTCTTTCCTCCAATCGTGAGCAGCGTCCCGGCTTCTCGCAGAAGACATTCCGCCCTATCCACGAAAAACGCGAGTTGGTATTCGGTAGGGCGGGTTTCACCCGCCCGCGCGCCCCTCGGTCCCCGCCTTTGACCCCGAAGGGGTCTCGGCTTGTAGCCACGGGTGCAGTCGACGCGCAGCGGCGACGAAACCCGTGGTCATCGTCGCATGAGCGGTTTCGCCCCAGCGGGGCGAAGGAGCGTCCTCGGGTCGCGCTTCAGCCTCTGCTCCATCCGTGGCTACACTCCGGCGTCGCATCGAAACTCAAACCGCGACGCCCGCCGAACGACGGCCGATCCGCGACTCGGATTGCATCTCGGGCCGCACCCCGTTGATCATCGTCGCGCGTGGAACAGAAACCGGCGAACTCGAATCATCAACGAGGGGTGTGCCGTGCGCTGCTTCGTCCACGAAGACCGCGAATCAATCGGCGTCTGCGTCGCCTGTGGTCGCGGCGTCTGTCGCGAGTGCCTCTCCGAAGAGGGCGGCGCGGTCAGTTGCCGCAATCGCTGCGAAGGCAGCGCCGCCCGCGAAGTGCTCACGCGCGACCTCGCGATTCACGACGCCGACGACAAGCAGCGCGCCGAGGGTAGCAAGCGAATCCAGAACGCCATTTACGGCGTCATCATGCTCATCATCGGGTTGGGCATTGCACTGATCTCGATCGGCCGACCCGAGGGTCTCGGCTGTGCCGGGGTCTTTGTCGTCATCGGCTCTGCAATTCTCATTCTCGGCGTCCCCGACAAATCCCGACGCACCTTCCGAGCCTGCCCCAAATGCAGCTACAACCTCACCGGCACCACCACCGCCGGCTGTCCCGAGTGCGGCTGGAAACTTTCCGAGTTAGTGGAACGATAAAATGGAGCATCTCGAATGAAGCCGGTCGTTCGCGCTGCGACCGGCGACACGAGAATAGAGCTGCCGCGTTATTTTTTTTGGAGGTCTCCCATGCATCCACGTCGCGTCCGCGCCTCGCTCCTCGCCCTGATCGCCCTCACCGCCCCATTCGCCGCCGCCCAGGTCGCTCTCGAAAACTTCGAAGACGGCCTCAATCAATCCGGCTGGTCCTACTTCGGCAGCCCCGGCGTCCCCATCGAAGTCATCGAAGCCACGGGCGGCAACCCTGGTCGCTGGCTCCATAGCACCTGCAACAGCACAACGCTGGAGTGCCTCGACACCTTCGCCCCCCAGCTCCGTACGCCAGACTTCGACAACACCAGCCCCTTCCTCGGCGACTATCGCGCCACCAACGTCTACCTCATCGGCTGCGATCTCATCCTGCTCGACGTCGACTTCAGCGCCGGCGGCCGACCGCTCACTCTCATCCTGCGCAGCTTCGGCGACACGCCCGACTTCTCCGACGACACCGCCGTCTACTTCATCGGCTCCTCCAACGTCCCGCTCGTCGGCGAAGGCTGGAAGTCCTTCGACTTCTCTGTCCCCGCCCAATCGCTCACGCTGCCCGCCGGCTGGCGCGTGCTGCAAGGCACCGGCAACGACAACCTCGATTGGAACAACACCATCCGCGACGTCGATCAGGTCACCTTCTTCTACGGCGACCCCGAGCTCTTCTTCATCTTTCAACAGTGGGAGCCCGGCGCCGACAACTTCCGCATCGTGCGCACGCCGCTGCTCGTGCTGGGCGACATGAACTGCGACGGCGTCGTCACCGTTGGCGACATCGCCGGTTTCGTCCTCGCCCTCACCGACCCCGCCGGCTACGCAGCGCAATTCCCGAATTGCAACATCAACAACGCCGACATCAATCAGGACAACGTCGTCAGTGTGGGCGACATCTCCGGCTTCGTCGCGCTCCTCACCGCCCCGTAACTCAACCACCGTAGCGGCCGGCGGCCCGCCGGCCGACGATCGCGCAGTGAGTAGGGGGGCAAGTAGCAGGTAGCAGGTAGGGTGGGTAGAGCGCAGCGAAACCCACCTCTCCGCCCGCCCCCACAAAAAAAAGTGCGGGC
>JALHOX010000181.1 GCA_022842805.1 Phycisphaerae bacterium
GGCGAAGAGGACGCGCGAGGGATTTGTCGCGCCGCCGCTGCTGCCATTTGCGCTCGCGGCGTTGGTTGATTCTCGCTGGGCCGGCATGAACTCCATCATAAGCCTCGGGGGGCGGATTCCCATTTTGGCGTCGAGCGGTGTGCGGCGCCAAAACGCGCAGACGGCCAGTTCGCCGTTGGATATGCGACGATGGTCCGCCTTTCTGAAGGGACCACCTGTGGGGCGCACGATTTGCAGGAAATAGCGGACTGGGCCCCGCGAATACCTCGGTCGCGCTCCAAGCTCGAGCGCCGATTGGAATCGGCGCGGGGCGCGGCGCGAGTACACTAGAGGCAGAGATGGAACCAACTCCCAACGGCGGCGGCTTTCCCGGCAGCGGGATTCTCGGGCGACTGGGCGAGAAGGTGATCGGCTGGATCGCTTTCGGCCTGCTGGCGCTCGGCGCCTACGGCATCTACTCGCTCGGGCCGGAGGGTCGCGGCGCGATCGCTTCCGCCGCCGGGCGAATCGCGATGTTCGCGGCGACTGTGCTGGTTTTGCCATGGCTGTCGCGGTTTTTCATCAAGCGGCTGCTGTCGATCGGCGAAAACTGGGTTGGCCTGGCGCTGATCGCGGGGCTCACGTTTATTGATCTGGTCGTGGGGCTGTGGCTGTTGGGCGGACTGCCGATCGGCTTTTGGGGCTGGCTGATCAGCCTCGCGATCGTCGGATTGATTGCTTCATACAATTACTTTGTGTGCGAATATCTGGCCGAAACGCTCGGTGGCATGTGAACGCGACGAAGGTGTGGGTCGGGCCGCCGACGGCAGCGACGGGGAGAAAATGACGACGCGCTACCAAGCTGGGACGCGAATCAGCGAATACCTGCTCGAAGCCATGCTGGGCGGCGGCGCCTTTGGTGAGGTCTGGCGCGCGCGGCACCATGTGTGGCAGGATCAGGAGGTCGCGATCAAGTTGCCCACCGCGCCGGAGTACGTCCGATACCTGCAGCACGAAGGCAATGTCGTCCACAAGCTGCGTCATCCGAACATCGTCTCGGTCCTCGGGCTCGATCCTTACGCGGATCAGCCCTACATGATCATGGAGCTGGTGCGCGGACCGGACCTCGCGGCGCTGATCCGCGAACATCCGAAGGGGCTGCCGCTCGCGCTGGCGCGAAATGTGCTGCTCGGCATGCTGCGGGCGATGAGGGCGGCGCATGCGGCGGGCGTGCTGCATCGCGACCTGAAGCCGAGCAACGTGATGTTGCAGCTCGGCGGGCGGGCGGCGGCGAGCGCGACGCCGGACGATGTGCGCGTGACCGACTTTGGGCTGGCGAGCGGCGCGGGGGCCGAGACGCTGCGCTCCTTGGCGCAATCGGTGGCGATCGGCAGCACGGGCAGCGATCTGGTGGGCACGCTGGCCTACATGGCGCCGGAGGTGCGCGACGGGCAGCGGCCGCACGATGCGAAATCGGACTTGTATTCCATTGGCGTGATCTTGTTTGAGATGCTGATCGGCGAGCGGCCGGCGGGAGCCGATTCGCCGATGGCGGTGCGGGCCGATGTTCCGGCGGATCTGGATCGCGTTTTTCGGATGATGTACACGCGGCATGAGCGACGGCAGGAGTCGGCGGAGGCGGTGCTGCGAGAGCTCACGACCGCGCCGACCGGCGCCTCGCGCGCTGGATCGGCGGCGGCGGTGCAAACCGGCCTTGGCGCCCCCCTGCCGCCGACGCCGGCTGTGCCCGGCAAAGTTGCGAGCCATTTGCGCAGCGTGCGCGACCCGCAGTGCAGCCAATGCGGCCACCGCAACGAGCCCGGCTCGCAGTTTTGCGTGAAGTGCGCTACGCAACTGGTGCCCGTCGTGCGGCGCTGCCCGAAATGCGAGGCCTATCCGGGGCCGCTGGATCGATACTGCATCTTCTGCGGCGCGGCGTTGCCGGCGGGGGAGGCATAGACCTTGAACCTCTTGCTGGCAAATGTCGAGATCTGCGTCGGCGTCTGTTTTATGGTCGGCGGATTGTCGATTCTGATCCCGATCGTGACGGCGTTTTGGAAGGTCGCCGCGTTCATGTGGCGCTTTCTCGTCGGCGAGCCCGACGCGCCGGCGTTGCAAAGCCGCTCGGTGAATCTGCGCTGCGCGCGGCGCGGCTGCGGCGAGCTGAATTGGAACGACTCGCGATTTTGCCGGCGATGCGGGAACGCGCTGACGATGGAGTCGCAGAGTTTCCGGCGGGACAGCGGTGCTGCGCTGCGCAGCCGAAAGGACGACGTTGATGTCCGCGGCTGAAGCCGATCGATTTCGCGTGTTTGAAACGCGGCTACTGACGCAGCTAGAGCAGCGCGCCAAGAGGCTGGTGAAACGCAAGCTGCCGGGCAAGAGCGTTGAGACGATGGCCGTCGGCGACGGGACGGACGCGCTTCGCAACGCGCTGCGGCGGATGAACCGGCGCGATCCGGACCTGCTCGATTCGCTGCCGGGAAATCGCGCGATTCAGATTCATTTCAAGCGCGGGCTGTGGGCGACGCTGCGCGGCACGCCGCAAGACCGCGTGCGGGCGACGACGATCGTGCCGGTCGAATCGATCGTGAGCGGGGACGACGCCTCGCCCGCCGGGCGCGACGCCGTGCTTGACGCGCTGGCGCGCTACGAAGTGATGCCGCGCAACGGCAAGCCCTCGATCGTGGTGCTGGGCAGCGCCTCGGGCTTTTCGGACGCGGCGTGGGACCTGGCTCGCCAGCCGGGCCCGCCGCATGTAGTGCTGATTTCGCCCCGCGGCGATGGCGGATGGGACATCCGTATGTCCGATGCGATGCGAAAATCCGATTGGGCGGTGCTCTTTGAGTTTGAGACCGCCGACGAGCGTCAGGAGCGGCTCCAGTATCATCTGAGTCAGCAGATCGAGGCGCTGGAGACGCGCGGGCTGTCGATGGACGAGCTGGCGGCGCTTCTGGGCGTGGCCCCGGAGCAGGTCGGCCCGCTGGTCGAGCGGGCCTGTCGCAGCGATCGGCGATTGATGGTGGTCGTGCACGATGGTCAGCGGCGACTGGCGCGCAGCCCGCTGGCGGATGAGGAACGATCGATGAGCATGTGGAGCCGGATTCGGCGATGGCTGGGGCTGAAGCCCTCGATCGCGCAGCAGGTCCTCGACCTGACGCAGCAGCGCGTCAAGCTCGAACAGGCGCGGGGCGAGATCGACGGCAAGATCGAGCGGCTCGAAAAAGACGAACGCAGCGCCGTGCAGAGCGGCGCAAGCGCCAAGACGCTGGTCGAGAAAAAGCAACTGGCGGGGAAGCTGGTGCGCGTGCGGCGCGAGCTGACGCGCTTTCGCACGCAGGCGCAGGTCTACACCAACCAAATCGAAGTGCTGGGCACGCACATCCACCACCTCTCGCTCAAGCAGCAGGGCGCGAAGATGGATCTGCCCAGCGCGGAAGACCTGACGCGTTCGGCCGCCGAGGCCGAGAGCGTGATGGCCGAGCTGTCGGCCAACGCGGAACTGGCGCAGAGCATCGAAGTCGGCATGATGTCGCCCGGGCAGTCGGACGCCGAGGACGAAATCCTGAAGGAATTTGAGCGCGAGGCGGGAGTGACGGCGGCTCAACCCGCCGCCACGAGCACGGCGCGCGAGGCGATGCCCCCTCTGCCGAGCGAACCGGCGAGCGCCGGCCGCGAGCGAGCGAATGAGGCGCCGGCGCGGATGCGCAGCGAGGGACCGCAGGCGGGATAGGAGAGTTGCGAGTGTCGAGTGCGGAGTGTCGAGTTCAAGAGAAGATCAACATGGGCGACTCTTCTGCCTTCAACTCGACACTCTGCACTCGCAACTCGACACTTGGCTTTTTGCACTCGAGACTCGAAACTCGCTTTGAGGTTGTTCGATGAATTTCTTCACCTGGCTAACTACAAAGCGCAAGACCCTCGCGACGATGTCCGTGACCGAGTTGCGGGCCGAGGAACTGCTGCTGCAGAACGAGTGCGAGCGGATGCAGGGGCGCATCGGCAAACTCGCGACCGACAAGCAGAAGCTGGTCGAGAAGGGCGCGGGCGAGAAGACGCCCGAGCTGCGGCGGACCTTTGCCCAGCAATATGACCTGCTGCACACCGAGCAGAACATGCTGGCGCGACACCTCAACATCCGCAGCAAAGAGGCGCTGACCGTCTCGCGCCTCCGTCTGTTGCGCGAAAGCGCCGCCCGGGCGGGCGGCATCGCCAGCGCGGGCCGCATGGTGATTCGCGAGTCGGACCTCGCCGTCATCGAAAAACTGATCGAAAGCGACGCCGTCACCAGCGAGATGTATCAGGAACGCCTCGACGCGATCCTCAACATCGGCCACGAAGCCGACGCCGCCGGTGCGGCCGTCTCGCCCGCAGCGGCGGAGTTGCTGAAGGTCTGGGAGGCGATGGACGCCGGGCTGATCAAGAACAAGGAAGAAGCGTTTGATGAGGCGGAGCGGCGGGTTCGGGAGCGGGGGAAAGCGGCCGGGTGAGGCGCCTAGTCCGGCCCATGCGGCAGTGTCAGGTGTCACGTGGCAGGTGTCAGGGCTCAAATAGGAACGGCTTGTGGCGGTTCGACGGTTTGAAGATCTGCGGGTTTGGCAGTTGGCGCGGGAGCTGGCGCGCGGCGTCTATCGCGCTAGCCAGACCCAGCCACTCAAGAACGATCGAACGCTGCAGGAGCAGATGAAACGGGCCGCGATCAGCATCGTCAGCAACATCGCCGAGGGCTTCGAGCGGGGAACGCGCAAGCAGCAGGTCGAATTCTGCTACCTCGCGAAGGGGTCGGCGGGCGAGCTCCGGGCCCAGGTGATCGTCGCCACCGATCTGGGGCTGCTCAATGCGAAGGCGGCCGAGTGGCTCACGGAGCGATGCGAGCGCTGCTCGCGCATGCTGGCGGTTCTGATCGATCACCTGCGCCGCAGCGGATCGCGCATTCAAGGTGACAAGTTCAAGGCCGTACCGGACAAGTGACTTCGTCGATGAGGCGCGTCAGGAGTAAGCTTCGTTCACAGAGTCTTCACCTGACACATGACACTTGCCACCTGACACTGTGACTGCCCCGGCAGACTCGCCGGAGACGGTCGGATTCGAGAGAACAATGGGATTGTTCAAGTCCGAAGAAGAGCGTCGTCTCGAACGCGATCTCAAGATCCGGCAGGGAATCCGCCGCATCGAGAAGTCGATCGTCGAGCAGAACAAGTTCATGGACGAGTTCGTCCGCAATGCACGGCAGGCCAAGGAAATCGGCGACGCACAGAGCTACGCCTTCATCCGCAGCTCGCTCAAAAAAACCGCGACGATCAAGAAGATGCTGGAGCGACAACTGCTCGCCGTGCGAAATGCCCTGCTGATCAAGCGTCAGGCGGAGGCGACCTCGGACTTCGCGGCGGCCATGAACCTGATGGCCAAGGAAGTGAGCCGCATGTACGCCGACACCAATCTCTCACAGACGCAGATGAACTGGGAGAAGGCGCTGGCCCAGAGTCAGACGATGGAGGAGCGCATGGAGCTCTTCCTGGACGGCATGCAGGAAGGCGCCGCGGCGAGCGTCGCCTCCGCCAGCACGACCGAAGCCATCACCGATGACGAGATCGATCGCATGATCTCGGTCGAGCAGCAGGCCGATCAGGCTCGCGAGCAGCAGCAGATGAGCGCGCTCCGCGCCGAGCTATCGAAGCTGAAGGGCGGCGGCGAGAAAGAGACGAAGTAGCGCGGCTGAGCTTTACGCACCCCCCCTGCCGACGCGGGGCGCCGCGAAAGCGCCGCACCGTCACGCAGCCGGCCGATTCACCCTACAACTTCGCCACAGCCAGCAACGGCCCGCCGGAGACCACCACGCCGCCCGGCTTTTCGAGCGTGAGCGCGAAGAGCGTCGGGCCGTCGATCCGCAGCTTGGCGTCGATCGGCACGATCGTTTCGCCCGTGGCCGCGATGTCGAATACGCCGCCGTCGATCGGGTGCTTCGGATCGCGAATGGGGTCGACGATCCAGAGTTGATATTGAGCCTCGGTCGGCGTGTTGGCCGGAACGCCCGCGATCCGCAAATAGCCCGCCTGGCGAGACTGGCTCCAGACCACGTCGCCGCTGATGCCCGCGATGGTCGAGTCCGGCGTCGCGCTCCAGTGGGTCACGACCACATCGGCCGCCCCATCGATGAGCTGTTGACGCTGCTCGACCGGGCCGACGATCGGCGCCACCGCGATCCCCCCGCCACCGCCCCTGCTCGTGGGAGCGTTGAGCGAGGTCGTGGTAAACGCCAGCACCAGCACTGCCGCCGCCGCCACGGCCCAGCCCAGCGTCGCGAAGAAACCGCCCAGGCGGGTCGGCGGCGCCTCATCAAAATCGGCCCTGGACGAGACGATGCGAATCGGCGGGCGATTGACGATCGCGGCCTCCGCGTCCCACGCTGCCGGGGCGCGGCTCTGAACCGTCGCGCGGCTCGCGGCGTTACCGCGGATGCCCGCCAGCAGTCGCTCACGCATTTCGCGCGGAAGCGCCTTCGGCCGCTCCGCCGCAAATGCCAGGTGGGCCGTCGCGGCGATGGCTTCAAACTCGTGGGCCGCCTCGGTCGCGCCGCGCGGGTCGAGCTGGTGCAGCTCGCGCTCCGCGGCCTCGTCGATGCCGAGCACCGCGCGATCGATCAGCAGTTCGTCGATTCTTTCGTGCAATGGGTCGTGTGCGCGACTCATGCGGCGCCTCCGACCATCGCCGCGCGCAGCTCCATCATGCCGCGGCGAGCGTGCGATTTCACCGTGCCCAGCGGAACTCCCAACATTTCGGCGATTTCGGGATAAGACAGGCCGTCGCGCAGCGATAGCTCCAACACGCGCCGATGCTCGGCCCGCAGCCCCTGCATCAACCCGATCGCGCGGCGGACCTCGTCGCTCGAGGCCCAGGCCTGCTCGGCGTCGGGCGCGGCCACGTCGAAGGCCGCTTCGAGCGAGACCGGCGCGCCGCGCCGCTGTCGCGACCGGCGCCAATCGATCAACCGCCGGCGGGCGATCGTGGCGACAAACGTTTCGGGCGAAGATAGCTCTTCGCGATAGCTGCCCGCGCCGCGCCACAGGTCGAGAAAGACCTGCTGCACGACGTCTTCGGCGTCGGCACGATTGCGGCAAAACCGCAACGCCAGCGACCAGACCAGCCCGCCGAATTCGTCAATCGACGTTTCGAGGGCCAGCGCGTCGCCGGCGGCCATGCGGCGGATGAGTTCGACGTTCATTCGCTTCAAGGACCATTCCGGGTGCGAGCGCGCTCGTCGCGGGCGCAGGCGAAGCCTGAGGGCGTCGCAACGAGCGGGGGTTTCGCACGTGAGCATCATAAGTCGATTTGCGATCTCGTTCCGTCCCAATTGTCGCTTTCGGCACGATGAGCCATAGACGCCGCATGGTGCCACGGCTCCGTGAACCGTGCATTCCAGTAACTCATCGTGATTCGAGTCTTCCCGGTCGACGACCATTGACCGATCGACCGAAGACACGGCCCACCGAGCCGTGGCACCAGAACGTCTGTCGAGAGACTCAGCGGCTCGGCGTCATCCGCATCATCGACGAAGAATCCGCCGCCGACTCATAGGCCGCGTCGAGGGCGCGACGCAGGATCCACGCGCGCTCCTGCACATTGTGCTCGTTGCGGGCCGCGTCCAGTCCGCGGACAAGATCAGCGCGGGCGTTGCCGCGGAACGCATCATTCGGCAAAGCCAGCAGGCCGAGCGTCGCGACCTCGTAGATCGCTGCGCAGGCGGCGAAGTCGCCGTTGTTGAACTCCGGCACGCCGCGCTCGATCGCCGTGCTGATCAGCGTGCGGGGCGAGACGCGCTCGGCGCTGGACGCCGCGGGCATCGTCGGCGTTTGCGAGGTCTTGGGCAGCAGCACGCTGTCGATAACGTGGATCACGCCGTTGGTCGCGTCGATGTCGGTCTTGATCAGCGTCGCGCCGTCGACCATCGCGACGCCGCCGGCGAGGCGGAAGTTCACGCTCTCGCCGCTCAGCGTCTTGGCATTCGCCGCCCGCAGCGCTTCGTCGCTGAAGACGCGGCCGCTGATGACGTGCAGCTTCAGGATGTCGGCCAGCTTTTGCTTGTTTTCGGGCTTGAGCAGATCGCGAATCGTGTCCTTGCCGAGCTTGGCGAAGGCCTCGTCGGTCGGGGCGAGCACGGTCAGCGGGCCGGGCGCCTGCAGTGCCTCGACCAGCCCCGCGGCCTTCGCCGCCTTCAGCAGCGTCTCGAAGCCGCCGGCCTTGTCCGCCGTCGCGACGATGTCGAGCTTGCTGGGAATGAGCACGGTGTCGACGACGTGGATCACGCCGTTGGTACAGCCGATGTCCGCGACCTGCACTGCGGATTGATCGATCTTCAGACCGCCGGCCTTGGCGGTGATGTCGAGCCGCTGGCCGCTGAGCGTGGACAGCGCGACGCGCTGCCCGACGTCGGCTCCGCCGAGGCGGCCGGGCACGACGTGATACTTCAGGATTTCCTGCAGGCGCGCTTTGCGCTCCGGCTTGAGCAGATCATTCAGCGCGCCGGCGGGCAGCTTGGCGAATGCGTCGTCGGTCGGGGCGAAGACGGTGAACTCGCCGCCCTCGAGCGCCTCGACCAGTCCGGCAGCCTTGATCGCGGCCACCAGCGTCTCAAACGATTCATTCGATGCGGCGGTCTGGACGATCGAGCGCGGCGGAGCGGCGTTGTCATTCGGACGCGGGCCGGCGGTGGCGCTGATCGCAAACCCGGCACACGCGAGCAGCGCGGCGAGGCCGCTGTGAGCGGTGTTCAGATGATTGGACTTGAATCGGTTCATGAGCTTCTCCGTTGGAGTCGGTTGTTTTTTTCGTGGTTCGGGGTCAAGTCAGCGTCCGCCGGGTGCACCCCGGGCGGACGGGAGTAGCTT
>JALHOX010000182.1 GCA_022842805.1 Phycisphaerae bacterium
GCGGCTGCGGATACTCGCTGCGAGGTCAGTTGGAGGGTGCGCGGCGCTGCCCGGAATGCGGGCGGGAGATTGACGCCGACGCGGCGGCGCTGCTCGGGCGGACGAGCCGCGCGGGATGATGGAGACTTGCGTGGCCGCCGGGGAAAGGCGGGATTCGCGGCGAATGTGTCGCCGGGCGGCGCCGCCGGTTGGCGCTTCTTCACCCCCCCTAATACATTCGGTGATTCGTTCCTTTATTGGAGATTTGCGGATGGCCGACTCACGCGAAAGCATCGCGCAACGCATCCTCGATCTACGGGCCAGCGCCATCGTCCGCACGAAAGAGCAGCAGCTCGCGGCCGACGCGATGCGGGCGGCGGTGCGGGGCGGGTTTCGGCTGGTGGAGTTCACGCTGACCACGCCGGGGGTGTTTGAGCTGATCGCCGACTTCTCGCGCGAGGCGGATCTGCTGGTGGGCGCGGGGACGGTGCATTCGCCGGCGGATGTCGAGCGGGCGGCGAAGGCCGGGGCGAAGTTCATCGTCTCGGCGATTTTTGACCCGCAGGTGATCGCCGCGGCGCATGCGTGTGGATTGCCGGCGATGCCGGGATGTGCGACGCCGACGGAGATGTGGTCGGCGCATCGGGCGGGGGCGGATTTTTGCAAGCTATTTCCGGGGCCGGCGGAGATGCCGACGTGGCTGCGGAGTGTGTTGGCGCCGCTGCCGATGTTGAGGATTTTTCCCACGAACGGCGTGACGGTGCAGAATGCGAGGGCGATTCTCGACGCGGGCGCGTGCGCAGTGGGGTTTACGCTGAGTTTGTTCGAGCCGGTGTGGATGGCGGCGCGGGACTTTGGGGCTGTTGAGGCGCGGGCGAAGGAGATCCTGGGGGCGGTTCGGTAGCGGTAGTCAGCCGTGTGCGGGATGTTCGGAGAATTCGCAATCGCTAAGCTAGTCGGATCTCTCCAGCGCCATCGGGAGCATCGCGCATGAAGCTCAAGTTTCTCTCGCGGCGGTCGACCTGGCCGATTCTGTGGGCCGCGTGGCTGATGGCATTTCCGCTCGACGCCGCGCGGGGCGACAAGCCCAGCCGGGGACCATTTCAGTTTGGCGGGGTGATCTATCAGATGCCCGCCGGTGCGGGGTGGGAGCGCGGCCATCACAAGGGGCACGTGGCGATCTACAACTTCGATCTCGATCCTTCGATCGTGATCGAGCTTCACCGCGGCGAACGGACGGAGCGCGACATCGAGCGCTGGCTGGCGGAACGGATGAAGGCCTCTCTCGACGACGATGAACGCGTCAAAAAGAGCATGCCCGTCAATAAGAAAGAGTTTGGCAAGCGGCAAGTCGCGATGTCGGGCCAAATCCTTAATGGCGGCCAAGTGCAACTGCACGCGGCGCTGCGCGTCGGCGATCGGCTCGAGCACGTCTTTGCGGTCTCACAGATCGACGAGGCGTCGGCGGCGCGATTCTCCAGCACATTCACCGAGTTTCTGGGGTCGCTGAAGTTCGTCGGCGATGACGCCAAGCCGCTGATGTCGCCGCCGCGACCGGGGCCGCTCGAAGGGATCTACTACAGCTCGCGGATGAGCTATGGCATCGGCGGACTGGAGACCGCGCACGACTTTTATTTCTTCTCCAAGGCGGGCTGGTTTTTCGAGGGCGTGCCCGAGAGCCGCAGCCTGAGCGTGTTCGACCCGGCCACGGCTTTTTTGGAGGAGCCGCGCGATTGCGGCGCTTATGAGCTGAGCGGGAAAAAGCTCGTGTTGCGCTTCGCCAGCGGAGATCGCGAGGAGTTGGATTTTGAGACGGATGGCGACGGATTGAAGCTGGGCGACCGACGCTTTCAGCGCGTCGATCCGCCCGCGGACGGGGCGCGGATTGAAGGCACTTTCTCGACGATTCGGTTTGCCAGCTTTACGCCCGGCTCCGGCGTGGTCGGCGGGGTGGGCGGCGGCGGATATCACAGCTTCAAAAAGGACGGAACGTACGAGACCGATCGTTGGTCGACGGCCTTCGGCAACTTTGAAAGCGCTGCCGGCGACCATCAGGGGGGCTTTTCCGTCGGCAACTCCAAGAACGAGAAGCGCGGAGTGTACGAGATCAAGGACGGGCTGCTGAAGATCAAGCTTTCGACCGGCGAGACGAGCGTGCAGTCGATCCTGCTGGTCGGCGACGCCATGCTCTTTCTCGACGGCGGCGTGTATCTCGATCGCAGCAAAACGGGCGACTAGCGCTCAGACGCCGCGAAGCTGGTGCCCCATTTTCGTCTTCTTGGCTTCGAGATAACGGCGATTGTGTTCGTTGGGGGCGTATTCGAGCGGGAGCTGCTCGACGATGCGCAGGCCGTAGACCTCCAGCCGGCTGATCTTTTTGGGGTTGTTGGTCAGGATGCGCACGTCGCTCAGGCCGAGGTCGCGGAGGATCTGGGCGCCGACGCCGTAGTCGCGCCGGTCGGCGGGAAGGCCGAGGGCCTGATTGGCTTCGACCGTGTCGAGGCCGGTGTCCTGCAGGCGATAGGCCCGCAGCTTGTTTACCAAGCCGATGCCGCGGCCCTCTTGTCGCAGATAGACGATGACGCCGCGGCCTTCGCGGGCGATCTGCTCCATGGCGCCGCGGAGCTGCTGGCCGCACTCGCAGCGCATGGAGCCGAAGACGTCGCCGGTGAGGCATTCGGAGTGAACGCGGACGAGGGTCGGCTCGGCGACGGGCTGCGTGCGGCCTTCGGCGTCGGGCTGGCCGATGGGGCCTTTGCAGAGGGCGAGGTGGACGCCGTCCTGCGTCGCGGCTTCGAAGGCGACGAGGGTCCACTCGCCGAGGTCGTTGTGAATCGTGACCTGTTCGACGCGCTTCACGAGCCGCTCGCGCTGCATGCGGAACTCGATCAGATCGGCGACGGTGAACATTTTCAGGTTGTGGGCCGCGCAGAACTTGGTCAGCTCCGGCACGCGGGCCATGGTGCCGTCTTCGTTCAGGATCGCCATGATCGCGGCGGCGGGCATCAGGCCGGCGAGGCGGCAGAGATCGACCGAGCCTTCGGTCTGACCGGCGCGGACCAGTACGCCGCCGTCGCGGGCGATGAGCGGGTTTACGTGGCCGGGCCGGACGAAATCGCGCGGCTGGGCTTCCTCGGCGACCATCAGTTGGATCGTCTTGGCGCGATCGCTCGAGGAGACGCCGGTGCCGACGCCGTGATGCGGGGCGCCGTCGACGGTGACGGTGAAGGCGGTGCCGCGGGCGGCGGTGTTGTGCGAGACCTGGGGGTCGAATTGGAGCTGGCGGCAGCGGGCTTCGGTGAGCGAGACGCAGAGTGTGCCGCGGGCGTAGCGCAGCATGAAGTTGACCATGTCGGGCGTGATGGACTCGGCGGGGCAGACGAGATCGCCTTCGTTTTCGCGATCTTCGTCGTCGACGAGGACGATCATGCGGCCGGCGCGGAGCTCATCGAGCGCTTCGGCGATGGGGCGGAAGGGGCTGTTGGCGGCGCGGCTGGTGCGGCTGTCGGGCATGGGTTGGGTCTCAATGGGGAGTGCGGGCGTTGTGCCGGCACGCTTTTATTGCCGAGATTTTAGCGAATCCGATGGATCGGGAACGAGGCGCGAGCTGAAAGAGCCAACGCCACGGTATTTGTGACCCAATGGGACCGGTTTTCGATTGCAACCGGTCGTCGGACCGCGGTAGCATTCAGGTCGCTCGGGGGCGAGCGAGCCCCCGAAGTCATCGCGAAATCGCGCGGCCGACGAAATCGTGTGGCGCGAATTTTGAGACCATGCCCCAGATGAGGAGGCAGACATGCGATGCTTGATGGTAAAGGCGGCGGTGCTATCGCTTGCGTTTGCGGCGACGGTGCAGGCGCAGGTGAGCGCCAGGTACTTTCTGTCTGGGACGGGGCTCGCCGATCCCAATGACGATCAGAGTGCGGCGGTGGCGCCATCAAGCGTGGTGGCGGATCCCATCATTATCCCTGATGGCGCCGCACGCGTCCGATTCTACCTCTGGGCAGACCTCAGTCCCGGCACGACTTCCCCGCTGACGGACCTAAAGGGCGTCAATTTGGCATTCTCGGCCAACGGAAATGTAGTGATTGAACGAACCAACATCTGGCAGCGCACTCTGGATGATGGGGGTACGCCCGATGATCCCACCGATGACCTGAATCGCTGGGCATCCGCGCCTGGCGTTCAGAACTGGAGTTCGGGCGCGCAAGACGTCGACCTGGCGCCGGCCGTGGCCGTTCTCGAACCGGGACTCACGACGCGCACTCAGACGTTGTCGCTGGACAATCAGGATCGGCCCGGTGGTTTGTGGCTGTTTGGTTGGATTGAAGTTTCTGGAACTATTGGTGACATTAACATTCACAACAACGCCAGCGGATTTCTGCAGGGAACCGGGCCGACGAATCGCATTTTCCTCGGAAACGACGACTTCACCGGCGGCCCGGCGGAGATTCCGGGGCAACCGATCAGCTACACGAATGCGTCGTATGAGGGCAATGTCGGAGTCCCGGAGCCGAGCAGTCTTGCGTTGATGGCGCTGGCGTTGGTCGCGATTCGGCGGCGTTGAGGCGAGAGATTTGGCGCGATGCGCACCGGAGTGGCGGCTGGAACGAGTCGCGAGCGGACCGCGGTGCGGAGTTCTTCGCCCGGCAGGGCGAAGACGTGAGGATCGGTCGATCTCTCAGGCGAAGGCGCGGGGATCGGTAGCCCTACCCGGGCGAATACAGACACGTGGGGAGGGCGCGAGGTCCAGAGGCTGAAGCCTCTGGCTACGGTCGGTCGCCCTCCGGGCGAAAACACGACTGATCGCCGTGGCGAGCGAAGACGCGATTGATCGCCGAGATGGGCGAAGACGCGAATGGTCGCCCCATACCGCGCGCGATCGGTCGACCTAGCGGGCGATGAGATTCGTGCGGGCGGAACGCCCGCACTTCCCTACCAAACGCCCGCACTCCCCTACTACTACTTCTGCGTCCCCACGTAGTGATCGAAGCTGAAGGTGCCGCCCGTTGCCGCGTTTGCGCGGCCCTGCAGGATCGGCAGGTCGTAGGCGGCGGGGTTGACGCGCTTGATGAATTCCTGTGCGGCTTGCGGCTTTTGGGCGCGAATGTGCGCCTCAAACTCCTTGCGGAACTTTTGCACCAGCGTGCGGATGGGCCAGGCGGCACCGTCGGGCAGGCCGCAGATGCTCATGCCGGGCATCATGCCCATGTTGAGCGTCATTTCTTCGATCAGGTCGAGGTCATAGATGCGGCCCGCGCCGGCCTGAATGCGCTTGGCGACCTTGTACATCCACGCCGTGCCTTCGCGGCACTGGGTGCATTGGCCGCAGGACTCGTGCGCGTAGAAGCGGCAGTTGTTCACGAGGACATCGCGAATGTCGTCGTCTTCGCTGACGACGACCGCGGCCGCAGTGCCGAGGCCCAGGAGGTCGTACTTTTTGATGTCCTCAAAATCCATGATGCAGTCGAGTTCGTCGTAATCCTTGCGATGGTCGATCGCTTCGCCGGCGGGGCGCTTGGGGAAGGTGTCGCCGCGGAGGACGCCCATCGACAGGCCGCCGGGGAAGACGGCCTTGCACTTCTTGCCGTTGCGCATGCCGCCGCCGAATTCGGGGCTGTAGATCAGCTCGCGGACGGTGATGGTGCAGGGGGCTTCGTAGCAGCCGGGCTTATTCACCGCGCCGCTGATGCAGAAGAGCTTGGGGCCGAGCGAGTGGGCCGGGCCGACCGATTTCCACCAATCCAGCCCGCGGGTGAGGATGTGCGGCAGACACGCGACCGTCTCGACGTTGTTGACGACGGTCGGCTTGCGGAAGGCGCCCTCGACAGCGGGGAACGGCGGCTTGATGCGCGGCCAGCCGCGCTTGCCTTCGAGGCTCTCGATCAGGCCGGTCTCTTCGCCGCAGACATAGGCGCCCGCGCCGCGATGCAGGTACATCTCCATCGACCAGCCGCTGCCGCGGATGTTTTTGCCGAGGTAGCCAGCGGCGTAGGCCTCGTCGACGGCCTTCTGCAGCGTGTGAAACTGCTCGCAGTATTCGCCGCGCATGTAGATGTAGGCCACAGTGGTCTTGGTGGCGTAGCCGGCGATGATGGTGCCTTCGATGATCTGGTGCGGGTCTTCGTCGATGAGCACGCGATTCGAGAAGGTGGGCGGCTCCGACTCGTCGGCGTTGATGCAGAGGTAGGTCACTTCGCGATTGGGCGGCAAGAAGGACCACTTCATGCCGGCGGGGAAGCCCGCGCCGCCGCGACCGCGGAGGTTGGCCTGCTTGACCAGCTCGATCAGCTCGGCGGGCGACATCTTGAGCGCCCGTTCGAGCCCCTCATATCCGCCGCCCGAGCGGTAGACGTCGATTGAGCGGCTGTTGGGCTTGCCGGCGTTTTTGAGCAGCACTTTTTCGTAGGCCATGTCGCAGATCACCCTGTCGGCGGGCGGCGCCGTCGATCACTGTTCGAGGGGGCGCGGCCAAGCCGAATCGCGGTTGTCATCGGTTCAACGAGGTCGATTCGCAGTGCGAGCCGACTCGGCGAGAGTTTAGGGCATCGCTTCGGCGGCGGCGAGAGTCGGGGAAATTGAAAGGCGCGAAGGGAGCGACCGCGGCGGCGACGAGGGAACGCGGGCTGGCACGGGCGCTGAATGGACCGTGGGCTGCCGCGGCGGCGATCGTTATCGGGCACCTCTGCCTCCGCTTCTGCATTATTCATTTTGCGTTCGTTTTGAGGGGGGCGCTTGGTAGGCTGGAAGGAGTGTGAGGAGATTGAGCCAAAGAATGGCTCAAACATCAAGGGAGAGAGGAATGCGTAAGTTCTTTGTCAGCGGAGCAGTTTGCCTGTCGCTCATGGCGACGGCGGCTCAAGCGGCGGTTGTTTACAGCGCCAGCGTCGAAACGGGTTCACGCGCCAACATCGGCGCGGCGGGCTTCTTCGCACCCGGCGCGGCGGCGGACGGAGCACGCGTCGCGTATGACGATGTGCCTGTTAACAACCTGATCCTCGGGAGCAACACATCGCTCGAGGTCACGAAGGTCACAGTCGGAATTCGGCGCCTGGCAGGCGCGCCCGCCACGGATGTGAGTCTGTTTTGGACGGGTCTGACGACCGGAACCACGCCGCCGGACACGCAGATCGACACGCCCGGCAACCTGATCGGCACCGCTTCGCTGGGCGTGGCCGGTGCATCGGTGACGACGCTCGTCTCCGCCGGCGACGGCGTTACCCCGCTGTTTACCGTCCCCCTCAACAGCACGCTGATTTCGGGCTTCGGTTCCTTCGCCGTGGGCGTTCGCCTTTCGAGCACCGATCCGCTGAACGGCTGGCGCCTGACCACGCCGTCGGCCGGCTTTGCGAACGCGGGCACCGCCCTGTGGGCGCACGATCCGAACGGTACGTCGGGAATCGCGGGCGCGCCGACGGAGATCGGTCCGTTCAACTTCGGCGCGGCGCCGGCCCCCGCGGCGACGATGTACATCATCGTCGAAGGCAACCCGGTTCCGGAGCCGAGCTCGCTCGGGCTGCTCGGAATGGCCGGCCTGGCGCTCGTCCGACGCCGCCGCTAAATGGCGGCACGCTGACTCGCTCGACGAGTGATGCAGTCAGCGAACGCAGAAATGTTCCATGAGGTCGCGCTTTCGGGCGCGACCTTTTTGTTTCGCAAGATCGAACGGTTGCGCGGCCGCAGCGAAGGCGTGGCGCCCTCATACGCCACCCGACATCCGGGCGCGCCGTTCTGCATTTTGCGTTCTTCATTCGGCATTTCCTCCACCCCTCCGAAGCGCGAATTGTGCCCCGCCGCCCCATCGATATAATTTCGCCCCGAATCGGCGAAAGCAGCTTCCACCCTAGCGGCTCCGACGCGGCGAGCCCGAGCATGCCTACGCACGATCTTTGCGCGCGGCCCTGCAGGAGGCTCATTCGGCAATGATGAACAGCATGATCGCCAGCCACATGTTCTTCACCCGCGGCGTCGGGCGGCATCGCAACAATCTCGAGTCGTTCGAGCTTGCGCTGCGAAACGCCGGCATTGAGCAGTTCAATCTGGTCAAGGTGTCGAGCATCTTTCCGCCGGGCTGCAAGATCATCAGCCGCAAGGACGGTTTGAAGCGCATGCACCCGGGGCAGATCGTTTTCTGCGTGATGGCTGAAGCGCGGACCGACGAGCCCAACCGCCTTTGCTCGGCGGGGATCGGCCTGGCTGTTCCCGCTCGCGGCGAACAGTATGGGTACATCTCAGAGCATCACGGCTACGGCATGACCGAGAAGAAGTGCGCCGACTATGTCGAGGACATGGCGGCGAGCATGTTGGCGACGACGCTGAACATCAAGTTTGACCCGAACGACAACTACGACTCCCGTCGCGAGGTCTACAAGATGAGCGGCGAAATCGTGAAGACGCAGGCCTTTGTCCAGACCGCCGAGGGCGACAAGGACGGGCTGTGGACCACGACCGTGGCGGCGGCGATTCTGATCTTCGACCACGGCAACAAGTAAGCGAGCCGCATGCACGACTCGGTGCCCGACAATTTCCTCGGCCTTCCCCCGCCGCGCGCCGGCCTGCGCGGGGCGAAGGTCGCGGTGCTGCCGATCCCCTACGACGCCACGACCAGCTACGCCGTCGGCACGCGCGACGGCCCGCGGGCGATCATCACCGCTTCGCAGCAGGTCGAGCTATATGACGAGGGGCTGGGGCGCGAGACGATCACCGATGGGATCGTCACGCTGGATCCGGTGTCGCCCGACGTGAGCGGGCCGAAGGCGACGCTCGACGCGATCTATCGCGCTGCGGCGCCGGTGGTGAGGGCGGGCAAGTTTCTGCTCTCGCTGGGCGGCGAGCACAGCATCAGCAGCGGCCTGGTGCGGGCTGTGAGATCGGAAGAGC
>JALHOX010000183.1:0-6170 GCA_022842805.1 Phycisphaerae bacterium
GCCGGTCTTGAGGTCCTGCGACGTATCGCCGGCGATGCAGATCGCGATGCAAACGAGGGCCGCGACGCTGAGGATCGTGAATTTCAACTGGGCATCGGAGATGGTTCCGGCGGCGTTGCCGTACTTCATGAATGCGAGAAACACGAGCGCGGTGCCGAGCGTCGTCGCGATGGTCATGGCCGAGGCGGGGAGCGAAGAACTACCGACTTGCCCGACCAGACGCGACGAAACGGTGACGAAGAAGAGCGAGAAGAGCATCACGCATCCGATGGTGATCGGATTGTTGAGCCTGAACTCGGGGAAGTACCACATCGCCGCGCCGACGCCGCCGAGCATCAACAGCAGCAGGATGGTGGGGATGTCGCGGTCGACGCGCTCTCCCGAGCCACGTCCGCCGAGGATGTTGAAGATCGATCCGCCGATGGCCCCGAAGCTGCGGATGAGCGACAGCACGCCGCCGAGCACGACCGCGCCGGCGCCGATGTAGCGGATGTACTGGCGATGAAGGTCGCCGGGGCCCATTTCAGCGAGGGGCGTGGATGCAGGCCACATGATCGCAGTCGAGTCGCCGGCGAAGTAGCGAATGGCCGGAATGAGCACGAACCAGCCGAGGATTGCGCCGGCCAGCATGCGGGCGGCGATCTTGGCCCCGATGATGTATCCCACGCCCACGAGAGCCGGCTCGAGCGCGACGC
Organism: Phycisphaerae bacterium; assembly: GCA_022842805.1. Lineage (GTDB taxonomy): Bacteria > Planctomycetota > Phycisphaerae > UBA1845 > Fen-1342 > JALHOX01. The sequence goes on from JALHOX010000183.1 coordinate 696, forward strand.
TGGCCTGGGTCTTCAGCAGTGGGATGCCCTGCGCGGATTCCTTGGTCCAGAAGCCGAGGCCGCGGAAAAACTCGTAGATGCCGCCCAGGAAGATGCCGCCGAAAACGTGTTTGGCCGCGTCGCCGCCCGCCGCGCCGGATTTGAGGACTTCGGCACAGGCGACGCCTTCGGGGAATTTCAGCTTTCCGTGTTCTTTGACGATCAACAAACGCCGCAGCGGGACCATGAAAATGATGCCGAGCATGCCGCCGAGCGTGCCCCAGAAGACCATCTGCCAGTAGCCGGGCTTCATCGGCTGGCCCGCGGCGACCTCGGCGATGGGGTTTTTCGGATCATCGGCGAAGATGAAGAGCGCGGGCAGTACGAAGATCATGCCCGAGGCAAGGCTGGTGCCCGCCGAGCCGATGGTCTGAACAATGTTGTTCTCGGAGACCGAAACGCGCTTCAGAAATGTGCGGTAAATGGCGAAGCCGATGACCGCCGACGGGATCGAGCTGGCGACCGTCTGGCCGACTTGCAGGCCGATGTAGGCGTTGGCGGCGCCGAAAAGGATGCTCACCAGCACGCCGACGACGATCGCGGGGACTGTTAATTCTCTCAACGCACGACCCTCCGGAGGTTCGCGGCCCGCTTCTACGAGCGGGCGAATATCCAGATTTCAACGTTTCAGCGCATGCCGCTCAATGTATCGACGGCGAGCGCGCAAGGGAACGTGGACGGGTATTCGTACAGTTGGCGACGAAATTGCGGTCCCCCCGCCGATGTGGCCGTCGGGCGCGGTTGACGTACCATTCCTGCAAGCAGCGGCGGCATCGGTCGGCCGCGCGGCGCCCCGCGGGGCCCCGGCTTCGGGACTATTTGGCAGCGAGCGACATGTCCAGCGCCCCGTCAAATCCGCGACGCGTCGAAGAGAGCAAGCAGCTCCTCACGCCCGAATTCATGAGCAAGCTCGATGCGCTGGAGATCCTCTCGCGCAAGATCTTCACCGGGACGGTGAAGGGCGAACGTCGCAGCAAGCGCATGGGCGAATCGGTCGAGTTCGCCGACTATCGCAACTACGTCGTCGGCGACGACCTGCGCGTCATCGACTGGAACATTTACGCCCGTCTCGAGCGGCTGCTGCTCAAGCTCTTCATGGCGGAAGAAGACCTGAACGTGAGCGTGCTCTTCGACGTTTCGAAGAGCATGAACTGGGGCAAGCCGAACAAGGGGCTCTTTGCCAAGCGCGTCGCCGCGGCGCTGGCCTACATCGGCCTGGTTCGCATGGATCGCGTCAATCTCTACGGCTTCAACAGTCGGCTGGTGCACGAGATGACCGGCATTCGCGGGCGACGCTTCACGGGTCAGATGATCAAGTTTCTGGAGGGGATCGAGTTTGAGGGGTACTCGCACTTCACCGAGGCGGCACGGCACTTCGCGATTCGCCATCGCGGCAAGGGCGTGGTGCTGGTGATCAGCGACTTTTTTGACAAAGGGGGCTACGCCGACGGGGTGCGCTATCTGCTCAGCCGCGATTGCGACATCTACGCGATTCAGGTGCTGTCGCCCGAGGAGATCGAGCCGAAGTTGAGCGGCGATCTGAAGTTGCTCGACGTGGAGGACGAAGACACGGCGGAAGTGAGCGTGACCGGGCCGCTGCTGGCGCGTTACAAGGCGAACCTGCAGGCCTATTGCAGCGAGTTAAAGGAACACTGCACGCGACGCGGGATCACCTATCTTTTTAGTGCAACGACGGTGCCGTTTGATGTGCTCGTCATGAGTTATTTGCGACAGCGGGGGTTGGTGCGGTAGTGGGCAACTGGTTCTTAAACCCCTGGGCTTTGTGGATCGCCGGCGGCGTACTGCCCACGCTGCTGATTCTCTATTTCCTGAAGCTGCGGCGGAAGCAGGAGACCGTTCCCTCGACGCTGCTCTGGAAGCGCGCGGTCCAGGATCTGCAGGTCAACGCACCATTCCAGAAGCTCCGCAAAAACCTGCTGCTGTTGCTGCAAATGCTCGTGCTCAGCGCCGGCGTCATTGCACTGGCCCGCCCCATCCTGAAAGGCACGCAAACCTTTGACGGGCGCGTCGTGTTGATGATCGATCACTCCGCCTCCATGCAGACGGTCGAAGAAGACGGCCGCACGCGGCTCGCCATCGCCAAAGAGCAAGCACTGTTGCAGGCGCGGCGCTTCAACCGCACCGGCAGTTCATGGCTGCAGTTCGCCGGCGTACAACCCAAGACGCAGCTCATGGTCGTCAGCTTCGCCGGCGACGCGCGTGTGCGTCAGCCATTCAGCACCAACATCAACGAGATTGTCGCCGCGATTGAAGACATCCAGCCGGTCGACGGCCCGAGCGATCTGACGGAGGCGATGCAAATGGCCGAGGCGTATATGTCGGCCCCGGCGATGATCACCAAGGGCATGGAGGACACGCCCGTCAGCGCCGCGCAGCCGGCGACGCTGATGATGTTCACCGACGGCGTGATTGCGAGCGCGGCCGAGTCGGTCTCGCGGGCCGGTCGCATCGTCTGGTACACCATCGGCGCGGCCAGCGACAACGTGGGCATCACGGCCTTTCGCACGCGGCGCGACTACGAAAACCCCGAGATTTTGCAGGCGTTCGTCGAGGTGCGAAACTTCGGCACGCAGCCCGTCACCACCGATCTGTCGATCTACCTCGATGGCCAGTTGATCGACGCCAAGCCGATCGACCTAGAGCCGGGCATGAGCGAAGCCGCGCCGCCGACCAACGCAAACGGCAACGACAACGCGGCCCCGCCGGCGACATCGGCGCCCGCAGGCGCCGATGCCGGTCGCTCGCCCGAAGGTTCGGTCGTCTCGCTCACGTTTGAGCGGCCCGTGCTGACCGCGGGGCACATCGAGGCACGACTCTCGCGGAAAGACGGATTCACGCTCGACAACACAGCCCACGCCATCATCCCCGCCCCGCGCAAGCTGCGCGTACTGCTGGTGACGGCGAAGAACTGGCTGCTCGATCAGGTGTTGGCGGGGCTGCCGCTCGAAAAGGTCGACACGATCACACCCGCAACCTACGAAGCGGCGCCCGCCGGCCAGCTCGATCAGGACGGACAGTCGCGCTACGACGTGGTGATCCTCGACAAACACGCGACCAAGCGACTGCCGGTCGGCAACTACCTCTGCATCAACACGGTGCCGGAGGGGCTGAAGATCGAGACCGCCGGCGAGAGCGACGACTATCGCCTGATCTGGTGGGACGAGACGCACCCCGTCATGCGTTATGTCGACCTCGACTTCGTCGCCGTGCAGAAGGGAATGAAGCTCGCCACGCCGCCCGAAGCGGAGAAGCTGAGCGAGTCCAACGTCGGCCCGGCGATGGTGCACATCGCCAATGACGGACGGCACTATGTGATCGTCGGCTTCGCAATCGAGAACAGCGATTTTCCGCGAAAGGTCGCCTTCCCGGTCTTCATCTACAACGCGATTCGCTTCCTCAGCAGCGGCGGCGTCGCCGAGAGCGACGTTCGGCTGCGGCCGGGCGATGCGCTGCGGGTGCAGTTGCCCGCCGGCTCAAGCGCCGCCGAGCTCAAGCTGCCCGGTGGCCGCACCGCGACCGCCCGCGCCGATGCGGCCGGCGTGGCCCGCTTCGGCGGGACGGAGCGCGTGGGCGTCTATGAGGCGCTGGCGGGCGGCAAGCAGATCGATCGATTCGCGGTCAACCTGGAAGACCCCGACGAAAGCAGCATCGCCCCGCGCGCCGCTCCGGCGTTCGGCGGCGTCGACGTGCAGCAAGGCGAAATGCTTAAAGCCTCCACACCGGAAATCTGGCGCTGGTTCGCCGGGATCGCGCTGGTCATTTTGCTGGTCGAGTGGTGGGTCTATACGCGCCGCGCCACGATCTGACCCCTCGCAGGGCGATTGCGGGCCGCCCGAAATCACCGCCGGCACGCGGCGTATTCCCCGGCGCCCGTGATTCGCCATCCGCGGGGGCTTCACAGCGGGCGCCGCACCGACGCTAAAATTTCCGCGAAGGTGGAATGACGCAGGCCCGAATCCGCTGCAGCCTCGCTTCGCATCTTCGCAACTGACAGAAAGCAGAGACCCATGCGCGAATGGCACTATGCCCACGACGGACAGAGTTTCGGCCCCTTCACCCTCGACGAGTTGATCGGCAAATTGCCCGGCGTCGGCGGGGATCAGACCTTTGTGTTCGGCCCCGGCCTCTCGGGCTGGACGCCGGCCCATGCGGTCCCGGCGCTGCGGGCCAAGCCGACGGAGCCGACCCATGTCCCGCCTCCCCCGGCCGCCACTCGCCGCGCCGCCGACGAAATCGACTACGCCATCAGCGGCGACGACATGCAGTTCGTCGAAGTCGAGCTCGATCCGCAGGAGATGGTCATCGCCGAAGCCGGGGCGATGATGTACATGACGCAGGGCATCAATATGGAGACCCGCTTCGGCGATCCCAGCAAGGAGGGCGGCGGCTTTTTCGGCAAGATCATGACCGCGGGCAAGCGCATGCTCACCGGCGAATCGCTCTTCATGACCACCTACACCGGCATGGGGCCGGGCAAGCAGCGGGTGGCCTTCGCCGCCCCCTACCCCGGCAAGATCATCCCGATGGATCTGACACAGCTCGGCGGCGAGCTGCTCTGCCAGAAAGACTCGTTTCTCTGCGCCGCGCGCGGCGTCAGCGTCGGCATCGCGTTCACCAAGAAGCTCGGGGCGGGCTTGTTTGGCGGCGAGGGCTTCATCCTGCAGCGCCTCAGCGGCGACGGACTGGCCTTCGTTCACGCGGGCGGAACGCTGTGCCAGCGGCGGCTTCTCCCCGGCGAGACGCTCCGGGTCGACACCGGCTGCATCGTCGCCTTTCAGCCCAGCGTGCAATATGACATCAAGTTCGTCGGCGGCGTGAAGAACACACTCTTCGGCGGGGAAGGCCTCTTTTTCGCCACGCTCACGGGCCCCGGCGACATCTGGCTGCAATCGCTGCCCTTTTCGCGGCTCGCCGACCGCATCACCAGCGCCGCCGGCAGCTTTGGGCGCAAGGAGGAAGGCAGTTTGTTGGGCGGGATCGGAACGCTTCTGCAGGGGGATCGGTCGTAAGCACGCGCGGCCCGCTCCGGCGACCAGCAGTCGCGTTAGCGAGCCAGCCCCGCAGCGCGTAAGGCGGCGGCCGCCGGGCCGCCACTTGGAAGGAAAAATGGTGGGAGCCGGACTTGAACCGGCGACCTGCGGGTTATGAATCCACCGCTCTAAACCAGCTGAGCTATCCCACCAAGACAGCGGAGAGATTGTAAGAACGCGGGGCGCGTTCGTAAAGCCACGCGCGCCGCGCTTGCAGGGCTTCGGTTGCGAGTTATGATGCGTAGCTCGGCACGTAACGCCTCGCTAGCTCAATTGGCAGAGCAGCTGACTCTTAATCAGCGGGTTGTAGGTTCGAGTCCTACGCGAGGCATTCATCAAAAATCCCCCCCCCGCCACTCAGATCCAATGCCGCCGTCGGAAGTAG
>JALHOX010000183.1:6180-8851 GCA_022842805.1 Phycisphaerae bacterium
AAGTAGTACAGCATCACTGAAACCAGGGCTGCCATTCCGCTCAAAATGAGCCAGACGCTGGCGGGATTTGTGCCAATGGCGCCCAGCGGCACGTTCATGCCGAAAAAGCCGGCGATCAGCGAAAGCGGCAGCATGATCGTGCCCAGGATCGTCATCCGCCGCATGATCTCGTTTGTCTGCACCGCGACCCACGCGCGATAGTTGTCGACCACGCCCCGCAGCCGCTCGCGCATGCTGTCAATCTGCTGCACCGCGTCGTCCAAGTGGGACCGCTCGCGGTCGAACTGGCGGCCGAGCGACTCCGACACATAGTCGTATTCGCCCAGCGCCAGCGGCTCGAGCTGGTCGCGCTGGGCGGCGGCCACCCGGCGAATGGAGAGCAGGTCGCGTCGCAGCGCCGCCACCTCCTTCAACACCTCCACCGACGACGTGTTGGTCAGCGACTCTTCCTCCAACTCCTCCAGCCGGGCCTGAAATCGCTGAGCGCTGCGGCTCAGATTTTCGACCATCTTGCCCACGATCAGGCAAAAGAGCGCATCGGGCCCGTTGCGCATAACCTGCTCGGGGTGTTTGTCCGACTTTTCGCGCAACTGCGAGATGACGCTTAGCGGCGTGCGATGTACCGTCACTAGGTAGCGCCCGCCGCAGAATACGGCCAGCTTTTTCGGCTCAAACTGGCCGTCGCCGCCGAGGTCGAATGCGCCGGAGAGCATGGCGAATACGTAGTCGTCGAATTCATCGAGGCGGGGGCTCTGGTCGCCGTGGAGGCAGTCTTCGAGCGCGGCGTCGGAGAGGTCGATCAGGCTGTCGAGCGCGGCCAGCTCGTCGGCGGTGGGCTGCTCCAGATCGATCCAGAAACGGGCGTCGGGCGCATCCCAGTAGGACCGGAGATCGTCGAAAGACTCGACTTTGCGAAAGCTGCGCTCGGCGATGCGGGCGAGGGCGAAGTACATGGGTCGGTATCGTACTTCGGACGGCTGTCCGTGCGAAACGCGGGGACGCCGGCGCGGGCGGGGCCGCGCCTTTCGGCTTCGCCGCGGCGCGATTATGTTTTCCTCGAACCGTCTACCCCATGAAATCGGTCGGCACCATTCATCGAGGAATGATTCTTATGGACAAATCGCACTCCTGGCGAGTCATCGTGGCCGGAGGCGCCGCGCTGGGCGGCCTGCTATTCGGCGCTCACCTGCTGCAGGCCCAGGCGGGTCCGAACGCAGGTGGCGGTGCCGGTCGCGTGGCCGTCATCGACGTGGTCAAGGTTTTTAACGACTACGTGCTGCAGCGCGATCTGAGCAATGAGCTGAAGGACGCACAGACACGACTGGAGGCTGAGGCCAAGACGCGCCAGCAGCGAATCGACGGTCTGAACGCGACCGTCACCGCGCTGGATCCCTCGGACCCGACCTACAAAGAGCGCGTGCAGGAAATGCTGCGCATGCAGATCGACAACAAGGTCTGGTACGACACGATGCAGGCCACCGTCACGCGTGAGCTCTCGGTCTGGTCCAACAACATCTACGCCGATATCGCGAGCATTGTGGGCGAGACGGCCCGCGAGCGCGGCTTTGACGTCGTGCTCTACAAGGAAGAGTTCGAGGCCGGCGCCGATCCGGAAGCGATCAAGGAACGCATCCGCCGTCGAAAGGTCGTCTGGTCGAGCGGCAACGTCGACCTCAGCAATGACGTGCTCGCGAAACTCAATCAGCGCTATTCGGCGCAGCCGAAGACGAAGAAACTACAGATTCCCTAAAGATAGACGGCAGGGTGAAAGCGCTTTTCGCCCGATCGGGCGAAGACGCCGCGCCCTGCACATTTGCGCCGCCGGAGCGCTCCGATGACCCAATCGCTCAATGATCCCCACCCGAAAGTCACCGCCGGGCAAATCGCCGCCAGTCTGAACGCGCCGCTGGTCGGTGATCCGTCGCGGCTGCTGAATCGCATCGACACGCTGGCCAACGCCGACGCCTCGACGCTCAGTTGGTTTGGCAACGTCAAGTATCTGCCGCAACTGGAAACGACCAAGGCCGGCGCGGTGCTGCTTCCCGCCGAGGCCCCCCTGCCGCCACACGTCACGGGCATTCTCGTGGCCGACCCCGATCTAGCGCTGAACACGATTCTGCGGCTGTTCGCCCCGCGCGAAGAGACGGTTCCGCCCGGTGTGCACCCGACCGCGGTGATCGCCCCGACCGCGAGCGTCGAAGGTGCGGCCATCGGCGCGCATGTCAGCGTCGGCGAACACGCCCGCATCGGCCCCGGCACACAGCTTCATCCCGGCGTTCGCATCGGCTCACACTGCCAGATCGGGCGCGATTGCGTGATCTGGCACAACACGGTCGTTCGGGAGCGCTGCCGCCTGGGCGACCGCGTCATTCTGCACCCCAACGTCACGATCGGCTCCGACGGCTTCGGCTATTTGCCGCGCGGCGGCAAGCACATCAAAGTGCCGCAAATCGGAATTGTCGTCATCGATGACGATGTGGAAATCGGCGCCAGCAGTTGCGTGGATCGGGCCAAAAGCGGGGTCACCCGCATTCGTCGCGGCACAAAAATTGATAACCTGGTGCAAATCGGACACAATAATGACATCGGAGAAGATTGCATCGTCGTCGGCCAAGCAGGAATCGCCGGATCGTGTCGCGTCGGCAATGGCGAGATTCTCGGCGGTCAGTGC
>JALHOX010000184.1 GCA_022842805.1 Phycisphaerae bacterium
ATCTGGCCGATTTCGCGGCGCTGCAGGAGAGCTACGGCGCGGGCTGTCTCTAATCGGAGCCCGTGTCGATGGCACGGGGGGTGACGTAAGATTTGACTGATTGTGGTGCGGAGGGTCGGCTTTACGGGCCCGTTCGCAGCCTGCCGCGCCGTCGCGTCGTCGAACGAAAACGGTCCGCTCAGCGGACAATACACCCGGATATCCGTATGCACATACGCGAGTTTCAGCAGCTCATCGACCGCATGTACTCCGACAAGGACCGCGCCCGCGGCAGCGCCAAGACTTTCCTCTGGTTTGCCGAGGAGGTGGGGGAGCTGGCCAGCGCCATCGCCGGCAAGACCGATCGGGCCAACCTGGAGGAGGAGTTCGCGGATGTGCTGGCCTGGTTGGTTACACTTGCGAATGTGGAGGGCGTCGACTTGGAACGCGCCCTGACGAAATTCACCGGCGGGTGTCCCGGATGCGGGGAGATCGTATGTCGCTGCACGGCGAAGATGACGTGATGGTTGGTGGCGGGTCTGGTGGCGTTCGGTGCGCTGCCCCGGGCCGGCGGCAGGGGCTGATGCGCATCGCGCTGATTGCGACGTTGGGCCTGCTCGCGCCGCTCGCCGCGGCGCAGGGGATGAAGCCGTACGACTCGCCGTACTACTCGGTGCTGACGGACGTCCCCCCGGAGCGGGCGCAGGAGGCTGTGCTGCGCGTCACGAAGATGTTCGAAGAGTATCAGCGGCGCACGTCGGGCTTCGCCGGCCGCGTCACGCGAAAAATGGTCTTTGAGCTTCATAGCGATTACGACCGCTACCTCCGGCACACCGAAGCACCGGGGACGGCGGGTCTTTACACCGGGGATCGGCTGTACGCGGCCTATCGCGCCGACACGCCGATCGACACCTGGCACGCCGTTCAGCACGAGGGCTTTCACCAGTTCGTTGATTTCGCGATGGGTCGCAACGCCATTCCGATCTGGGCCAACGAGGGGCTCGCGGAGTATTTCGGCGAGTCGATCTGGTCCGGCGACCTCTTCTTCAGCGGCGCCGTTCCGCCGCGGCGGCTCGAGCGTGTTCAAAAGCTCATTCGCGAGAACGGCTTTCGCAGCGCGGTGGCGATGCTCAACCTCTCGCACGCCCAGTGGAACGCGGAGATGAACGTCGTGAACTACGACCAGGCGTGGTCGATGGTTCATTTCCTGGCGCACGGCGACGGCGGAAAGTATGCCGATGAATTCGGGCGATTCCTGACGCAGCTACGCGGCGCGGCGAATTGGCAGCCGGTGTGGCGGGCGAACTTCGGAACCGACGTCGAGGCGTTCGACAAGCGCTGGCGCGAATACTGGCTGGCGCTCAAGCCCGATGCGACCGTGGACGTGTATACCTCGGCGACGGTCGCGACGATGACGAGCTTTTATGGCCGGGCGTTTGCGTCGAAGCAGCGATTCGAGGATTGGGGCGAGCTGCTGGAGACGGCGAAGCGTTCGGAGTTGAAGGTGCGGGCCGAGGATTGGCTGCCGCCCGGCTTGCTGAAGCAGGCGCTGGTCGATGTAAACGAGCGCGGCACATGGGAGCTGGTGGGCAGCGCCGCGCGCAAGAAGTTGGTCTGCACGCTCGACGACGGCCGACGGATCGAGGGCGAATTCCAGATTCGCGACGAGCGGGTGAAGAGCGTCGAGGTCAACATTCGGCCCGCGAAAAAGCAGAAGAAGCCCTGAGAATGGGGCGAGATTGAGCGATCCATGTGTACGGTGACAGTGGTGCCCATCGGCGGCGCGGCGCGGGTGGGTTGGGATGCGTTTCGGCTGGCCTGCAATCGCGATGAACAGCGGACGCGCCCTCCGGCAGCGGCGCCGCGGCCGCAGCAGGCCGGAACGCTTCGGGCGATCTGGCCGATCGACCCCGTCGGCGGTGGCACATGGGTGGGGGCGAATGAGTGCGGGGTCGTGCTTTCGCTGCTCAATCGCAACATCGAGCCGGCCGGCCCGCGGCCGCACGACGACCCGCGGGCGTCGCGCGGCGCGATCATTCCCGCGGCGCTTGAACATCAATCGCTGGCGGCTGTCGCGCGGTTCCTAAAAGACGAGATCGACCCGAAGCGCTATCCGCCATTTCGACTCATCGGCGTCGATGGGATCGATTCGCTGGTGTGCGAGGGCACCGGCGCGACGCTTCGGGTGGAAGTTTCGGCGCTCGGCGCCGCACCGCTCTTCATCACATCGTCGGGGTTGGGCGACGCGCTGGTCGAGGCCCCGCGGCGGGCGCTCTTCAATGAGTGGTTTTCCGCGATGGGAGAGTCCTCCGAGGGCGGCGCGCTCGCGCGGACTGATGGCCGGAGCCCGTCAATCCTTCAAAAGCAGGACGCGTTTCATCGCCATTCGTGGCCCGACCGCACCCACCTTTCGGTCTGCATGCGGCGCGAGGCCGCCCGCACCGTCAGTTTCGCCGCGGTGACGGTCTCGCCCGATGGGGTCGAGTTTCACTATCATGCCGGTCCGCCCGATGAGACGGCCGCGGAGACCACGATCCATCTACCTCGCAGGCGTTCTGCTTGAGCTTCCTCGCGATCCTGCTGGCGACCTTTCTTCACGAAGACATCACCTGTATTTCGGTGGGCCTGCTGATCCGTGAGGGGCGGGTCGATCGGCTGGTCGGCGTGCTCGCCTGCTTCACGGGCATCTTCATCGGCGATCTGGGCTTATGGCTGATCGGCCGGCTGTTCGGTCGCCGACTGCTCCGCACGCGCTGGATCGCTGCCCGGCTGCACGCGGAACGCATGGAGCAACTCGCGACGTGGTTCAATCGTCGCGGCTGGCAGTTGGTCGTCGCCGCCCGATTTGTGCCGGGCACGCGCTTTCCCGTCTTCCTGGCAGCGGGGATTCTGGGGCGCTCGGCCTGGCAATTCGCGCTGATCGCGATGCTGGCGGCGACCGTCTGGACGCCCATGCTCGTGCTGGGCTCGGCCTGGCTAGGCAAGCCGGTGGTCGAGTCGCTTCGAGGTTGGCTCGGTTCGACCTGGCTCGCGATCGGGCTGGCGGTCGTGCTGATCATGATCGCGCTCTACGTCGTCGAGCGGATGGCGACGCCCATCGGGCGGGCACAGCTCATCGCGACCGTCTCGCGCCTGTGGCGCTGGGAGTTCTGGCCGCAGTGGGTTTTCTACATTCCCGTCGTGCCGTGGATCGCATGGCTCGTGCTGCGGCATCGCAGCCTGATGGCCCCGACCGCCGCCAACCCCGCCATTCCGCACAGCGGCATCGTCGGCGAATCGAAGTACGACATTCTCTCGCGTCTGCCGTCGGAGTGGATCGTGCCCACGGCGCTGATTCCGGCCGGGCGCGCCGCCGACGATGGCTCCGGCGATGTCGCCGCCGAGCGCCTGGAGTTGCTTCGTCGCCTGATGATGGAGCGCGGCTGGAGCTATCCGCTGATCCTGAAGCCCGATGCCGGGGAGCGCGGCGCCGGGGTGCGCCTGGTGCGCGACGATGCCGCGGCGGCCGCCTATCTGCAGCGTTTCGCCGTGCCGATCGTGGCCCAGGTGTATCACCCGGGGCCGCACGAGGCGGGCGTTTTCTATGTCCGCCTGCCCAGCGAGCAGCGCGGCCGAATCTTCTCGATCACGGATAAGGCGCCGCCGGTGCTGACGGGCGACGGCCAGCACACGTTCGAACAATTGATCTGGCGTCACCCGCGATTTCGCATGCAGGCCGATGTTTTTCTGGATCGCTTCGCCGATCAGGCCGATCGCGTGCTCGATCGCGGTGAGGAGCTGCGGCTCGCGGTCGCGGGCAATCATTGCCAGGGCACGCTCTTTCGCGACGGCGGACATCTGCTGACGCCGGCGCTGGAGACGGCGATCGACGCCATCGCTCGGCAATTTGAGGGTTTTTTCTTCGGTCGCTTCGACCTGCGCTACGCGGATGTGGCGGCGCTGCGGGCCGGACGCGATTTTCGCATCGTCGAACTCAACGGCGCGCTCTCCGAGTCGACCAACATCTACGACCCCGCCCGCTCGCTGCTCTGGGCCTATGGCACGCTCTTTCGGCAATGGTGGTGGCTGTACGAAATCGGCGCCGCCAACGCCGCCCGCGGAGCGCGAGTCTCGAGCTGGGGCGAGCTGCGTAGCGACATGCGCCGCTACTACCAGCAGCAGCAGGTCGCGCCGAATTCGGATTGAGGATGGGGGGCCGGCCGCCGCCGGCGGTTGACACCCTGCGTCGCCAGCCTAGCATGCTGAACTCTATCGATCGACCGAGGGCATTCCTCGGGCGCGACGACCGCAAGATGTGAGGCGCGCGATGCCGGTTCAGCAATGGTCAGACACGGTCCTGCTCGGCGAAATGGCCGACGATCCTCAATTCAGCGAGGACATCTCCGCCATCATCGAGCAGTGCAGCGAAAACTCAAACCTCGACGTTTTGCTCAGCCTCGCCGACGTCAGCTTTCTGAATTCATCCAACATCGCCAAAGTGCTCAAGCTGCGGAAGACCGTGCAGATCAGCAATCAGCGCCGGCTCAAGCTTTGCGGCGTCAGCACGCAGGTGTGGGGCGTCTTCCTCGTCACCGGCCTCGACCGCATCTTCGACTTCGCCGACGACATCCCCAGCGGCCTCGCGTCGCTGCAACTCAGCCGCTGAGCGCAAAATCACGATAAATGCGGCCGCTTCGCGGCGGCCGACTACTTGGCCTTGGCGGGTTCGTCCTCGGGGATCCAGATTTTCGCTCGCGATGAGCGGGCCGGAAGCGTGCGCAGATAGATCAGGCCGAGCGCGCCGATGACCGTGAGCGAAAGCGCGATCGACTGCGAGATCGTCAGGCCGAAGGTGTCGAGCGGGTTGTCCTTGCGAATGACCTCAAGCAAGAAGCGCGACGGCGCCTCGATCGTCAGCAGAGTCAGAATCACCACGCCATCGCGTGCCCGGCGGTAATAGAGCGAGTTCAAAAAGAGCGCGAGCGCCGTCAGCCCGAGCGTTGAGTAAAGCTGCGTGGGATGCACCGGCAGCGACGGATGTTCGTGGGCGAGCTCCCGCAATTGCGGAAGCGTCATGTCGTAGCGCTCCAGCTGCTGGCGCACGTCGTAGAAGGGCAGCTTCGTGCGCACGGCGTTGAGCTTCGAAATCTTGTCCTCCAGCGATTTGCGCTCCGCATCGTTTGCGGCTTTGTCGCGAGCGATGAAGAGTTCGGTGAGTTCGGCCCGAAGCTTTTTCGACTCTGCGAGCGCGCTCTCAATTTCCGAGTCCGCCGCCATCAGGTGCCGCAACTGAATCGGGGTGGGCGTGGCGGCGTTGTCGCTCAGGTAGATCAACTCGGCCGGCAGCTCCGCGCCGGGCAGCCGCCGCTCCCACTGCACAAAGGCCGGATTGCTGCCGTAGGGAAACTTCACCTTCCACGGAAGATCGCACGGCCCGCCGAAGCAGCAGCCGTTGAAGAAACAGCCGATGCGGCCGATCGCCATGCCGATTGCGCAGCTGGGCGCGACGATGTCGAGATACCAGCGCGTGGAATGGCCCCACAATCGCAGATACACCAGCACGCCGATCACTGCCGCGATAAACCCGCCGTAGAACTCCATGCCGCCTTGCGTAAGGTCGAGCACCGCGAAGATGCGGGCCGTGGTCGTCGGCAGGCGTGCGAACTGGGTGTCCCAATAGTGCCATGCATACATGATGCGGCAGCCCAGCACGCCGCCGATGAGCGAGATGAAGCCCATGTTGATGATGACGTCGGGGTTGGCGCCGCTCTTGAAGCCGCGCCGCATCGCCCACCAGATGGCGAGAAAGAAGCCGAGGGTCATCATGACGCCGAAGGTCGGGACTTCGCGTCCGAGGTACGGGATTTTGAAGAGGATCGGGTACATAGGGCTCCGTCGTTAGACCGCGATGCGCTCGGCACGCACGAGGTTGCGATTTTCCGTATCAGGTGACCAGTGTCAGGTGTCAGGTGTCAGGTGACAAGAGGAGCCCGCCGACGCCGGGCGATAAGAAACTCACAAATTGACCGTAAGGCTCGCATCCGCGCGCCCTGACACCTGTGACTTGACGGCTAAGACAGCGACTCGCGAACAGCGGCTGAATCGCTCAGCGAATCGCGAGGAACTCGCGCGCCGCTCCCGCCAACAACCACTCCCGCGCTTCTTCCGACAGGTCGATCATGCCGGCGATCATCTCGCCCGGCGTGGTCTCGCCCAGGGGGAATGGGTAGTCACTGCCGAGGCAGATGCGGCGCGGGCCCAGCAGCTTGAGCAGTACGCGGAGCATGTCCGGGTCGTGGACCAGCGAATCGACCCAGAAGCGGGCGGGCGTGCCGTCGGGTTTGGCGAGGTAGTGCCGCGGGCCGTGCGGATTGTCGATCGCGCACAGGTCGGGCCGCGCCTGAAAGCCGTGCTCGATGCGGCCGACCGTGCCGGGAAATGATCCGCCGCCGTGCGCGAAGCCGATCCGCAGCGTCGGCAAGCGCTCCAGCACGCCGCCGAAGATCACCGAGCAGATGGCGCGCGAAGTCTCCGCCGGCATACCGACCAGCCAGGGCAGCCAGTACTTGCGCATGTGATCGCTGCCCATCATGTCCCACGGATGCACGAAGACCGCCGCGCCGAGCTTTGCGCAACATTCGAAGAACGGAAACAGCGCCGGCTCGCTCAGATTCCAGCCGTTGATGTGCGTGCCGATCTGCACGCCCGCAAAGCCCAGCTGGGTCATGCAGCGCTCGATCTCGCGGCACGCGAGCTGCGGGTCCTGCAGCGGCACGGTCGCGAGGCCGACGAAGCGATCCCGATGGGTTCGCACCGCCTCGGCGATGTGGTCGTTCAACAGCCGCGAGATCTCGTGCGTGTCTTCGGGCTTGGCCCAGTAGTTGAAGAGCACCGGGATGGTGGATAGCGCCTGCATCGCCACGCCCGTCCGCCGACAATCCTCGATCCGCCGCTCGGGGCTCCAGCAGTTGTCCTCGATTTCGCGAAAAAATCGATCGCCGACCATCATCCGCGCCCGACACGGGGCGTGATGATCGAGCCGGACGAACCCGTCGTAGCCGTATCGATCGGCGAAATCGGGCAGAGACTCCGGGAGGATGTGCGTGTGAAGATCGATTTTCATCCGCGCGGATCAGTGTAGCCGACGTCCGCCCCGACGGCGGAGGCTTGGCGCTCTCTCGCCCGATCGCCCGTTCGACCGTTCGCGCCTGGCTCGACGTACGGGTGCCGCTCAGTCGTGAGAGGTGTGCCGGATTGAGCGAATATCCGCGGCGCCGATGGGCCAAAGAAAAAAGCAGGTCGCGGCGCACCGCGACCTGCCCTGTGATAAACGACCCTGCGACGCGGCGTCAGCTCTTCACTTCATACTCCGCGTCGATCACATCATCCTGACCGCCGGCACCCTTGTCCGTCGCCGCACCGGCCTGGGCCGAAGCACCCGCCGCCGCGCCGCTCGCACCGGCCGCCTTGTACGCCGCCTCGGCCAGCCGCTGGCTGACCTTCTGCAACTCGTCCATGCCCCGGCGGATCGCCGCGGCGTCGTCGCTCTTCGACGCATCCTTGAGCTGGTTGATCGCCCGCTCGATGTCATTGCGCAGCGCCGGCTCGACCTTGTCGCCGTGCTCGCTGAGCATCTTCTCGGTCTGATAGACCGCCTGATCGGCCTGATTGCGCAGGTCGACCAGCTCGCGCTTGCGATTGTCGTCCGCCGCGTGCGCCTCGGCGTCCTTGACCATGCGGTTGATCTCTTCGTCCGACAGGCCCGAGCTGCTCTTGATCTGGATGTTCTGTTCCTTGCCGGTATCCAGATCCTTGGCCGAGACGTTGAGGATGCCGTTGGCGTCGATGTCGAAGGTCACTTCGATCCGCGGCGTACCGCGCGGCGCGGGGCGAATGCCGCTGAGCTGGAACTGGCCCAGCGTGCGGTTGTCCATCGCCATCTTGCGCTCGCCTTGCAGCACGTGGACATCGACCGCGGGCTGATTGTCAGCGGCGGTGCTGTAAGTTTCCTTCTTGCTCGTCGGGATGGTCGTGTTGCGCGGGATCATCACCGTCATCACGCCGCCCATGGTCTCGACGCCGAGCGACAGGGGGGTGACGTCGAGCAGCACGATGTCGGACTTTTCGCCCGAGAGCACCGCGCCCTGCACCGCCGCGCCGACCGCCACCACCTCGTCGGGGTTCACGGTCATGTTCGGCTCTTTGCCGAAAATCTCCTTCACCAGCCGCTGCACCATCGGC
This sequence comes from Phycisphaerae bacterium, assembly GCA_022842805.1. Taxonomy (GTDB): domain Bacteria; phylum Planctomycetota; class Phycisphaerae; order UBA1845; family Fen-1342; genus JALHOX01. The sequence goes on from JALHOX010000184.1 coordinate 8,200, forward strand.
ACGCGGATCGAGCCGCCCACCATGACCACTTCGTCGATCTGGCTCGGCTTCATCTTGGCATCGGCCAGCGCCTGCATCACCGGACCACGGCAGCGCTCGACCAGCGGCGTAATGAGCTGTTCAAACTTCGACCGCGTCAGCGTCACCTGCAGGTGCTTCGGACCGCTGGCGTCGGCGGTGATGTAGGGCAGATTGATGGTCGTTTCCATCGACGACGAAAGCTCGATCTTCGCCCGTTCGCCGTTCTCCTTCAGGCGTTGCAGCGCCATCGGGTCCTTGCGAAGGTCGATGCCTTCCTTCTTGCGGAATTCGTCGGCGAGGAAGTTGATCAGCACTTCGTCGATGTCGTCGCCGCCGAGGTGCGTGTCGCCGTTGGTGCTGAGCACCTCAAAGACGCCGTCGCCGACGTCCATGATGCTGATATCAAACGTGCCGCCGCCCAGATCGAAGACGGCGATCTTCTCGTTCTTCTTTTTGTCGAGGCCATAAGCCAGCGCCGCGGCGGTCGGCTCATTCAGGATGCGCTCGACCTTCAATCCCGCGATCGCGCCGGCTTCCTTGGTGGCCTGACGCTGCGAGTCGTTGAAATAGGCCGGCACGGTGATGACCGCGCGGTCGAC
>JALHOX010000185.1 GCA_022842805.1 Phycisphaerae bacterium
GACTGACCGTCACCTTCTGCGCCAGCGCCGCCGCCGACATCGCCAAAGCCGCCAGACCGCATGTCATCTTTCGCATCTTCGAACTCCTCCGAGACAATCTACGTGCGTTTCGCACTGCTTAGATTGAATAACTCACTTATTGTAGAACAAACAGGTGTATCAATTCACGTCGATTCGACGAATTTCTCCGGCGAATATCGGAACCAAATCGGTCAAATCACCGCCGCAACTTACTCCCGCGGCCGCGACCGCCGCACCGGCGATCCTGCCGGTACCGGCCCGGTCGATGCCCGTCGTACCAATTCGGCCGGCAAGCTGGCGGCGAGGCTGGCGCCCGGCGCCCCGGCATTGTCGCACAGCCAGCGCAAGGCGAGCTGGGCCATGGCGGGGAGCGGTTGGCGCACGGTCGAGAGCGGCGGCGCCAGCAGGGCCGCCGAGGGCGGATCGTCGAAGCCGATCATCGAGATCTCTTCCGGAATGCCCAGTCCTGCGCGGCGGACGAGTTGCATCGCCGTGAGCGCAAGGTAGAAGCCGCCCGCAAAGACGGCCGTCGGCCGCGACGGTCCGACCAGGGCCTGCTCAAACTGTTTTCGCGTGTCGTCATCAAGAATGACGCTATCGCTCGACGAGAGCACGGTCTGCGCATCGAGCGACAGGCCGCGCTCGGCGAGCTCGGCAGCAGCGCCGGCCAGACGATCGCGCGAGTTCGTCAGATTGGTGGGTCCGGTCAGCACGATGAAGCGGCGATGGCCGAGATCGAGCAGATGGCGCACCGCCTGTCGGGCCGCGGCGCGGTTGTCGCAGTCGACAAACGGCACACCGCTGCCCGGAAGCGTTCCGCCCAGCAGCACCACGGGGCAGCGCCGCGCGATCCGCTCGACCGACTCGCTCTCTTCGAGCGGCGGGTGGACGCAGATCATGCCGGTCTGCGGCGATTGGCGCTTGGGCAGGTCGTATTGATCGTGAAAGAAAAACTCAATCTGTCGCGACGCGCTTCGAGCTTCGTGCCTCAGCGCGTTGATCAACGTGCTGTGGTAGTAGTCGTCGATGTTGACGTGCGGCGGAAAGAGCAGGCCGACGGAGAGCACGCCCTCGCCGTTTGAAGCGGCGCGGACGTCGTCTCGCACAAACGTGCCGCGGCCGACCTCACGCCGCAGCCAGCCGGCATGCACCAGCCCGCCCAGCGCCTTTTGCGCGGTGATAAGGCTGATGTCTACCAGCTCGCAGATGTCGGCGGTCGAGGGCAGTTTCTCGCCGGGCTGCAATTGCCCGGAGCGAATCGCCGCGATCAGGATGTCCTGCGCTTGCAGGTACTTCGGCGTTCGATCGCGGATGTCGACCTTTTGCAACTTGATGCGCGTCATCTCGGTCCTTCGAGCACTCGATCCTCGGCCTCGTCGCCGCGACCGCACCCTGGCACGGCGCGGCGACGAATCGTAACCGTCAAAGCGACGGCGATGATCAGGGATCGCCGACCAGATCCCACTGCGTCTGGAAGACCAGGTAGTCGGCGAAGTCGACATCGCAGTCGCTGTCCGTATTCACCCGCTGCGCGTTGAGCGAGAGCGGGCCGGCGAATTCGCCGCCGGTGAAGCTCTGCTGGAATCCGGCGAAGTCGGCCACGTTCAGCACGCCGTTGCGCGTGAAGTCGTAGCGCGGAACGGCCGGGCCGAGCGCGAGCTGAGCGCGGAAGACATAGGCCTTGCGCTGCTCAAACTCCACCACGACCAGCGTGCCAGATTCCTCGTCGTAGTCGATGTCATAAATCGCGATGCCGGTGGTCGGCGAAGCGACCGGGCTGCAAGGCAGCTCGAGGCGAGCGACCTCCTGGCCGTCGAGCGTGAAGAACCGCAGGTCGGTGACCTGATTCGCGCCGAAGGTGCGGCGGTTATTGGCGAGAACGAGGTCTTCGCTCAGCGTCGCGAGATTGCTGGCCGAGATGATCGCGATGCCCTGTCCCTGTCCAAAGGGTCCGTTGCCAAAGCCGGCCGCGGGCATGTCATTGCAATCGCCGTCGTCATTGGCCAGATTGACGTTGCCGATCGGGCGACGATTGAGCACGCGGACCGGGCTGAGCACGTCGTCCTGAGAGACGATCGAGGTGTTGCCGATGACGCTGTCGATCACGCCGTTGGCGCCCGGATCGACGATGTTCAGGCCGCCGGCGGCCGACTGACCGACGGGGATGCGCTGAATGTCGTCGCCGCTGGCGGTGGTGTTGGCGAGGCCGTTGCCGCCGGTGGCACGATCGCGAACCGAAGCGATCGAGCTGAGGCGGTCATCGCCCTGCGGCACCGTGTCGATCTGCTCGTTCGGGCCGCCGCCGATGATCTGCGCATCGGGGCCCGCGGGCTGACCGACGGCGATGAGCTGCACGTCGTCGCCGGCGGCGGTTGTGTTGGCCGTTCCGTTTCCGCCGGGGGGCTGAACGATGAAACGGGCGACGCACTCAAACGGCGCTGAGGGGTTCAGCGAATCACGCGGAATCCACTCGGCGGCGTTGGCGTTGCGGAGGAACATGTCGCCCGTGATCGCGTTGAATGCGATCTGGCGATAGAAGCTCGATCCGCAAACCGAACCGACATCCTTGAGATTGAAGCTCTTGGGCGTCGCGCTCGGATTGAGCGTGTCGAAAATGCGGAAGCCGGCGTTGAGCGTGTTGCCGCCGCCGTTCTGCGGCACAAACACCCAGCGCGGGTTGAGCGGGTCGACCGCGACGCCGCCGAAGAAGCGATCGCCGATGTTGAAGATCGACTGCGGCGGATTGATCGGGTCCTGGCGCTGCCAGAGGAACTGGCCGTAAGTCGGGCTGTTGGGGTCGGCATCGATCGCGCCGACATAGCTGCGCTTTTCGGCATCTGCGCCGGTGGGCGGGAAGAACTCGTCCTGCACCTGATCCATCGCGACATAAACGATCTGCGACACGGGGTCGTAATCCATGCCGGTGATCGAGTCGGTGTTGGTGATGGTCGGGCCAAAGTGGACCGAGCCGTTGTACACCGTGAGCGAGCCGCCGAAGCCCGAGGTGGTGTAGATATTGCCGATCTCGGCCACGCCCAGCGAGGCGTACCAAGAGGCCTGGCTGGCCTGTGTGGAGCCGCCGAAGTTCGAGCCGTTATAGAACCCGCCGATCCACATCTTGCCGTCGCCGACGGTCACCGCCGACGGATTCGTGCCGATGCGCGGATTGGCGCGATAGGTGGCATAGTTGCCCGGAGGGCCGGCGTTGGGGTCAAACTGCTCGAAGTTCGGGTTGGCCGGGTCGATGATGACCGGCGCGTCGAACGCTTCGAACAGATCGATGACGTTGACCAACGCAAAGGGATGATCCGTGGGCGGCGCGCCCGCATTAGCGGCGCCGACCAGCGCGCCCGCGGAGATCGCGAGCAGATTGGCTGTAAACAAAATCCGCTTCATATGTCATTCACCTCCGAGCGGCGGCGCGCGGCCGGCCGCGATGTTTCCGTTACCACCAATACGTCGGGCGGGTGGAGCCGCCACTGGGGAATTGTCGATCGACCATCAGCCGCGGGCGCAGCGTGTTGGAGCCTGCGGTGCGCCACTGAACACTGCCATCCTCGTAGCCGTAGTTGGCGCCCGCCAGATTCGACGAGCGAGTGCCCTGGGCGCCGGGGCGGCCTGTGAAGCGATGGTTGCCGTTGGTCGGCTTTAACCTGCCGGCCAAAAACTCGCCGCGCAACTGGCTCGAATCCAGGCCGGTGCTGACCATGTAGTCCATGATGACCGGCGGGCGCGACCAAGCGTCGCTATCGGGCAGTTGGAGCCGCGGCGAACTCGTCATGAATGGCAGGCGAAACGCGAAGCGCGGGTCGTTTTGCACGGGCAGGATCGTGTTCTGCAAGTCATCGAACACGCGGAAAACGCCGTCCGCGTTCAGAATCTGCACGCGATCGCGCATCGGGTTCGAGGCGGGGCCGACCCAGTTCCAGACCTGGGCATAGTCCATGAACGCGCCGAACGTCGACGGATTGCGCCACCAGGGCTGATCCTGCGTGCCGAAGTTCGGCGTAGAGGGGCAGTGGAATACCTGCCCCATCTTGTAGCTGAACTCAAAATCCGCCTGCGTGAAGGTGCCGTTGGGACCGGTGCGCGGAATGCGCTCCTTCGTGCCCAAATAGGGCAGCAGCAGATCGGCGAGATGCCACTGCTGATCGGCGGTGTTGCCGAAGCGGACATAGATGTACGTCGGCTCGACGCCGCGATTGAGCGGCATCTCGTCGCGATTGGCCTCGGCGTAAAGCGTCATCGCTTGAACCAGGCTGTGCAGATTGGCCGAGCAGACGGCCCGCTTGGCCTGCTCTCGCGCGCTGCTCAGCGACGGGAGGAGGATCGATATAAGCAGCGCGATGATCGCCACGACGACCAATAGTTCGATCAACGTGAACGCTGCAGTCTTGTTTGTCTTCGCTCTCATGACGTCACCTCCTGTGCCGCCGAAACTGCCATCCTCGCCCGCCGGCGGACGGCCTTAGCACACTGCCCGGAAACAAACCGCGGAGCGCCGCACGATGCAGATCGGCGCGACGCTCCGCGGGAGATCAGTCGCGCCGCAAATTAGCGACGGCGCAGCAACGCCAGCCCACCGAGGGCCAGCAGGCTCAGGCTCGCCGGCTCCGGGATGGCCGTGCCCTGGAAGAAGTAGATCTTTCCGTTCTGGTGGTCCGACAGGGCCAGGATGCGGCTGACCGCGTCGTAGCTGAAGTCGTAAATGCCGTTGGTCGAATCGGCCGCGACAAACGGGGCCGAGCCGTCGGCATTGAGGAACACGCCCGGGACCGCCACGTTCGACGCGTTGGCGTCAAACAGCACGATCTGGCTGGCGAAGGTGTCCGGCGCGCTGCGGAAATTGGCGATCGCGACGTCGGTGCCGCTGCCGTCGAAGTTGGGCAGGAAGTCGACGTTGATGGCCGAATTCGTGCCATCGGGGAAGGTCGCGATGACCTGCGCGGCGCTGAAGGAGTTGTCGCCGGTGCGGATGTAACGCGAAATGCCCTGCGTGGCGCGCATGTAAAGGTTGCCGGTGGCGTCGTCGTAGTTGCTGTCGCGCCAGCCGTTCGACACCGGGCTCGGGGCCTGGATAATGACGCCCTGGTTGAGCGGCGCGGTGAGGTTGTTCTGCGAGTAGAGGTTGCGCCGACCGCCGCCGAAGAAGGTCAGGCTGACGCCCGCGCCGCCGCCGCCGCCGCCGACCCAACCCGGGTCCGCCGACGCGCCGTCGATGCGGTTAAAGGGCGAGCCGGACGACTGAATCAGGCCGCCGCCGGTGTTCTGGCTGAGCAGGTTGCCGTTGAGGTCGAATGTGCGAACGACATCATTGACGCCCGAGTTGTTCGACGCGCCGACGACATAGCCGTTGCCGACATCGAGGCTGACATACCCGTTGCCTGCGACCGGGGCGCCGAAGGTGGCGGTGACGGCCGGGGCGGTCAGCGGGTTCGAGATCTTGCGGATCTGACCGCTGCCGAAGAGCGAACCGACGTAGAGGTCGGATCCGTTCCAGGCGACCGAGCCGGGCTGATCGATGCCGAGGGTAAGGGTGTCGACAGTCGCGATGTTGTAAAAGTTGATCGCGAACGCGGGCGAGGCGACGATCGCCAAGCCGGCACAAACAGATAGAAAGCGCTTCATCTCTCTCACTCCTCCGAAGGGACCACAGAACTGTGTACGGTTGCCGAAAAGCATGCTGAGCCGCCTGAATGGGGGCTGTGTTTTGGATGTTATATAATGATCCACTATGTTTCAATATCATTTTGATGGAAGAACGGGCGCCAAGCGACGCGGGCGGGGGAATCGGATCTGAATGCGTACGCTTTTCGTTCGTCGCGAACAGAACGAGAACTTACGATCTGCAGTCTGATGCGATTCGACCGGTATTGGCGGGAAAAAGCCGCTGTTTCGAGCGGAGTCAGCGCCAGGTCGCCGCGCTCCGGCCATCGATGATCTGCACCCGATTGTTGCCCGAGTCGACCACCCAGACCTGATCGCGCGAATCCACCGCGACCGCCCAGGGATATGCTAGCTCGCCCACCTCACGGCCCCCCCTGCCCCAGCAGCCGCGCGATTCGCCGTCCTGCGCAAATCGCTGGACGCGGTTGTTGCCGTATTCCGCCACGACCAGCGAGCCGTCGGAGAGTTGGTCGATGCCGTATGGAAATCGCAGCTCGCCACGATCGCGCCCCATCCGCCCAAAGCTCGCCAGCAGGCGACCGTCGCTGCTGAGCTTGCAAATACGGTGATTACGCGAGTCGCTCACCCACAACACCTGAGAGTCGGCGCGATCGATATGAATGCCCTGCGGCCTTTGCAGCGGCGCGGCGGCGAGCTGCGCGGCGCCAAATGACTCGTCGACTTCGCCGGCGGCACTGAAATGGGTAATTCGATCGTTGCCGCCATATTCGCCGACGAAGAGATCACCATCCGCGCCGACTTCGACATCGGTCGGAAGACGAAACCTGCCTGCCTCATCGCCGAAGCCGCCAAACTCACGCAGCAGCTCGCCGCTGGGCGAGTAGACCAGCACGCGCGAATAATGCGTATCAGCGACAAAGACGTTTCCAACGCGATCCACGCCGAGGCCGGTTGGTTTCCCCGCGTCGATCATCGGCGTGCGCCAACTCGTGATCCACTCGCCGGCCGCATCGAATGCCTGAATGCGTCCGGTCTTGTCGACGATGTAGGCGTGATCCCGATGATCGATCGCGATGGCGCGCGGATAGCTGAACTCGCGCGGACCGTAGCCCATTCGCCCCAGCACCCGCAGCGGCTCGACCCCCGCCTCTTCCGCCGGCCGCCCGCAACCGGCGATCAGCACGAACGCGAACGCCGCGGAGAGCCGCGCGCGCCACGATGCGGCGCACAGCGCCGCTCTGCGGCCGCGCCGCGCTTCGACTCCCGCTACTTCTTGCTCATCTCCGCGGGGCCGCTTGACTGCGACGCCGGCGCCGCCGTCCCCTTCGCTTTGGCGGCCTGCACGGCGTTCAAAAGCTGCTCGGCGCTGACCGCGCCCTGGACCTTTTCCAAGAGCTGAGAATCCTGCCCCACCACTGCGCAGCCGGGAATCTCGCTGATGCCCCAGCGTTCGGCGAGCGCCTTGTCCCAGAGCAGATCGAGCGGAACGCAAACCAGCGGCTCCAATGCCTGCAAGACGGGCGGCTGCTTCAGCACCTTGTCCTCGAACTCGGTACACGCGACCGAGGCCCAGTTACGGAAGTATACGAAAGTCAGCTTCTTCTCCCGCAACGCGCGCGCGTGAACATCGTCGTAGGGCCGCAAATCCCACTTCACGCCCGGCTGGCACCCGCACGCGAGCAGTCCCAGCAGCAACGCGCCAAAGTTCAAACACGTCGTGGGTCTCGTCGATCGTTTGCCACTCATGCGATTGTTCACTCCCATCGTCGCGCTCGCGACGCCAGGCCGTCGCGCAAGGCTCCGCCCTGCGCAAGCACGGCACTGGTACCAGACTTCGCCGCGCGCGTCGGCGTTAGTTCATGACAACCTAACGAGCGCCCCGCGGCGCGTCGAGAGGCGCGCCCCGCGCGGAGCGCGGCCGGGCCGCTCGTCCGCCGACCGCGCTTCGGTTAGCTTGACTTGAAATGCCGGGAGCCAATCCTGCCGTCGAGTTCGTCGCCGCGAGCGATCGGCCGCGCGTGCTGCGGTTGATTCTTGCGCAGCGCGACGGCACGCCCGCCGATGCGCGACAGATTCGACGCTTCGAAGCGATGCTGCACGAATCCGGCGCCGAGTGGCGAGCCACGGTGGCGCTCGAGAGCGGGCAGGTCCGCGGCGCGGCGCTGGTCTGCAGCCCGGCGATGCGGCGCTCGTCATGCTCGCGCCCGCAACCGCCGACCGCATCGAGCCCGCCGCGCAGGCCGCCGCCCTGACGGGGGTGTGCGACGCCGCGATCGCCGCGGGCGCACGGCTCATGCAGGCCCTGCCCGCGCCCGATGATGCGGCGACGCTGGCGCTGATGGAGAATGCGGGCTTTGAGCGGCTGACGACGCTGCGCTATCTTGAGCGCGACGCCCGCTTTCCCTGGCTCGACGCGCCGCCGGCGAATGTGGGTACGTGGCTGACCTATTCCGACGAGAATCACGCGATCTTCGTCCGCGCGCTCGAAGATTCCTATCGAGAGAGTCTGGATTGCCCCGAGCTAAACCGCGCACGCGGGGCCGAGGATGCGCTGCGCACCCATCGCGCCGCCGGGCGCTTTGATCCGCTGCGTTGGAATGTTCTGCTGCGCGACGACGGACCGGCGGCGGTCTTGCTGCTCGCGGCGCTCAGCGACGGCAGCGCAGCCGAGATCACCTATCTGGGCGTCTGCCCCGCGCATCGCCGCAAAGGTCTGGGCGAAGTGTTGGTGCGACAGGCGCTTGCGCTGACGCGGCGGGCCGGATTGGCGCGGCTGGTGCTGGCCGTCGACGCGCGCAATGCGCCGGCGAGCGCGCTGTATTCTCGCTGCGGATTCATGCAGTATGGCGAGCGCGTGGCGTGCTGCAGGTTTGTTGCACAGGAGCGCGGCAATCGCGCCAACGCGTGACGCCCTGCGAACAGTCTGTGGACAACTCGTGATTTCGCGCAAATTCCAAAACGGCAAAGGCTCGACACACGCGGAGTTACGCGCTTGTGAATCGAATCGACGCGCAGTTCTGATTGGCGCATGTTCGCGCGCTCGCTAATATTCGCCTCACAAATGTGTGCGGATAGTTCATCGTACGCGGCGTTCTGAAACACGAAACACAAACACGCT
>JALHOX010000186.1:0-7312 GCA_022842805.1 Phycisphaerae bacterium
GCAAGCCGCTCAAGTCGCGGGCGTTCTTTTTGGCGAACGCGATCAGCTCTTTGAAAGTCTTGCGCTCTTGCGATCGGCTGGCCGTCTCGGCGATGCGGAATAGCCGCGTAATGTCGCCGCCGACGCTGGCGGCGTAACGGCGCAGCGCATCTTCTTGAACTGCCAGCGAAAATCCCTCGCGTTCCTGTTCACGAGAGCTGACCCGAGCCAAGGCGACGAAGCGTTTCATGGGGCACCACCTTCAAGATCCAGCCGAGACACCGAACCGGAATCCGATCCTAAGCAGGTTGACCGGAGCGCGCGAGCCGGCTGTGAGAAGTTCATACGATTTCACGAGAATGAGCAGAACCGGGTGAAAATCGGATTGCGGGATCGAAGCGGCCGTGCCTATGCTGCCGACATTCACTTGGACCCCTGGGCGGCTGCTCGGTTGCACGTGTCCCCCCGCACGTCCCCGACGCCGCCCTCTTTATTTGTGAGGTTCAGCGCGGGGATTCGATGCGGGCGATCAGCTTGGAGGCGCGCACGTTCATCGCAGCACAGACCCGCATCAGCACTTGGAGCGTGGGGGACTTCTCGTCCAATTCGAGCTGGCTGACGTAGTTGCGCGACAATTCGGCCCGCACCGCCAGCTCCTCCTGGGTGAGTCCTGCCGCAAGCCGGGCTTTTCGTAGTTCATTTCCGAGCACTTTCTCAAACTAAAACTTGCCTTTCCGCTCGTCCGCCAACTATAGTTGGAATGTCACGTTTGAGCGATTTTCGTCCGCTTCGCGCGCTCCCCACGGAGGGGCTGCGCGCCGGCGGAGCCATAGTGGCCGCACCCGGCCCGTTTTCGGAGGTCTCGCATGACCGCGACCGCACGCGCACGCCAAGTTTCGACCCGTTTTGGTTCCAGCCGCCTGACCCGCAATCTGGGCCGCAGTTCACTTGCCCTTGGCCTTGTGGCCGGGGCGCAGGCCGCCGTGATCGGCTTCAACGGCAATCAGGCCCTTGCCGGCTGGGAGTACAACCAGGGCGACGCCGGCACGCCGCTCCAGATCGTGAACAACGAGACGATCGCGTTCACCACCGGCGCGGGCAACCGGCGATCGTTGTGGCACCGCACGCCGCAGGACATCAGCCAGTTTGAGGTCGACTTCACCTACCGCATCAATCCAATTCCGTTCGGCGGCTCGTCTCCGGGAGTGACTTTCATCCTTCAGAACGCCGCCAGCGGCGTCGACGCCTTGGCGCAGACGGTCTACGGATACGGGTTTGACGGCATCGCGCCGAGCGCAGGCATTACGCTCGAACTGGCCACAGTCGCGGGTCATACGCGGAGCGGTTTCTATCAGAACGGTGTGATCGCGAGCGGGTCGTCGGTGATCAGCCCGGTCAATGCGTTCACCTTGCGCGAACTGGACGTCAACATCCGCTATGACGGGAACGTGCTGGCCGTCACGTTCCGCGAAGGCGACAACGTCTTCGGTCCGCAGAACTACCTGATCGGTTCGCTGGCCAGCATCGTGGGCGGCTCCACGGCTTACGTCGGATTCGGCGGCGGCACGGATTTGGTAGCGGAGCAGTATCTGTCGAATTTCCGGTTCGTGCCCGAACCGACCGCGGGACTGGCGTTCCTGCTTGCACTGCCCGCTCTGCGCCGTTGGACACGCTAACGAGACGACGCTGCCCGCAACCCGCTGAACGACCCGGGGACTGAGCCGAGCGCGCCTGACGGCCCGCTCGGCGCTCATCACTTCCGCGCCGGGGTACGCACGCCGGTCAGAACGTGCAGCAATCGATCGACTTCCTTGACCATCATGACCGCGTCTTCGGTGGTCAATGATTTGGCGTAGTGCGGCTGCCAGACGCGAAGCGTCTGCTCAATCAGCGCGGTCGTGATCCATGCCGGCGTTCCGGGCGGCACTACCGCTGCCGCAGCGGCGGTAGTAGCAGCACGACAAGGTTCGCGTCGCTTTCGCATTCGTTGTCCAACGCTCGGTTCGAACCGCGTCTTTGGCTCACTTCGATTGTGAGACGCGCATCGCGGCCCAAGCGCCGCACATCACCCAAAACACCGGAGCCCCGAGGCCAGCCGTCATCGCAGCGCCCGCGACGACCAGCGCGAACGTGATCAGGAAGTCGATCCAACTGCGGAGATAAAGCCCGACGCCGAAGGGGCCGAAGGCGAATCCCATGCAAAACGCAGTCGTCGGATTCTTGCCCGGTCCGACCGGCTTCAGATCTTTGGCGTGGCGAAAGCTGTGGTGCAGGATGTGGGCGTAGTGCTGATTGCTCATTGTTGATTCTCCATTTCTAAGGGGTTAGCTGTCGCGCGATACGGCAACGAGCCGAATCGCGCGAAGTTCACATCGGATTCATCCGCGGTCCATGTCCGGTCCGCTGCGCTGGGGCGGTTCCGGGACGCGGGCGTCGTTGCGCTCGCGCGCGATGCGTTCTTGTTGTTCCGCGGGCGCTGGACTTGCCGGGCCGGCGGCGTCGCCTTCGGGCGAGCGGCTGGCCGCGCGGTTCGCTTCGGCGATTTCGCTGGGCAATGGCACGCCGTAGAGGCCGTACTCGGGCGGCTGGGCGATGTTCGATTCGGTGAAAACCGCAGCGCGGAGTTCGTTTAGCCCTTGCCGGAACATGGCCGAGGCATGACCGGCGCCGATCTTGGGCGGGGAATTCGATGGTGACATCACACGCTCACTTTCTGTTGAAGGTCAGTTGGTTAGTCGCCGCGGAGATTGCGGAACCGCTCCGCCACGCGGCGCTGATCGAGATAGGCGTCATGCAGGTCGAGTACGCGCAGATGCTCGCTTTCGAGCCCAGCGCGGACGGAGATCATGAGTCCAGCAGCAGCGCACATGAGGTAAGTGCCGAGCGGGCCGCTCAGCGGCAGCAGCGCAATCCCGGCCACGAATGCGACCAGCGGCTCGATCGTCGCCTTGACATCGGTTTCACGCATTCGGCCGGTGAGCCACATCAAACGCGGCGTGCCCGAGTAATAGGAGTGCGGCGGTGCTTCGCGCCGCCAGCGCCGCCAGCTGCGGCGAATGCGGATCCCCAGGCAGGTCGTCAGATAGGCCGCGATGTACCAGAGAAAAACCTCCATCCCCTCGCCGTCGCAGGTGATCGGGAAGAAAAAGAGCAGGAGCAAAGCGGCGACCGATTGCATGCCGAAATAGCGATCGCCGAAGGTCTCAGGCCGGCGGAGGAACACCTCGACCGTGATCGCGAAGGTGCGGGCAATGAAGAGCAGCAGGCCGAGGAAGCTCTCGAAGGTGATGAAGCCGAACGGTTGTTGATCATCGCGAGGTGACGACATCTCGAATCTCCTTGATGAATAGGTGAGCTATCGCTTGGAATGGCGGTTGGGCGCGGCCTGTTGGAACGCGACCGGCAGCCAGGTGCGGCCGGAGGCTTGGAAGATGCGACCGCTCTGGAAGAGCACGGCATCGACGATGCCGCAATTGGCGGGACCGCCGGTGCGGAGCAACGAGAATTCGCGCGGCTGGAGCTCGTACTCGTAGGTTTCGCTGAATCCGGCGCTGGAGGAACTGGCCGGCATCGGCCAGTGCAAGCCGACGCTGGTCATCGCCAGCGACTCGGGGTTCTGGTTCGAGCTGCTGTTGGCCAGGAATTGCCGCGATCGCCCGATCAGCTGTGCCGCCCATTCGTTCGTGACCGGGTCGCCGTTGGCGTGCAGCAGCTTGGTGTTGAGATTGGCCAGCAGCGAATCCGTCTCGGCCCGTCCCTTCTCGCTTCCGCCCAGGGCCGCCACGAAGTTGCTGTAGTTCTGGCTGAGCAGCACCGTCGCGACGCGTGCAGCGCGGCAGGTGGTCTGGAATTGCATGTCGTAACTGGTGACGAAGTGCTGGGCTTCGTCGGCCCAGAGGAACACCGGACGCGGGCTGTCGGCAATGGAGCGGCGTTCGAGCGTGCGCTGAAAGGCGTACTTCCAGAGCACTTGGGCGAATTGGCCCACTTCGGCGAATTCTTTCACGGGTAAATCGATGACGAGGATGCGGCCCTGCGCCGCGTCTTCAGGCTGAACATTGGTCGAAGTGCAGAAGAGCTCGCGCAGCACGCCGCGATTCAGCACATCCACCATGGACGTGAAGGTGGAGACGATGACGCTGCGGGTCTTGTCGCTGAGCTGCGGAAATTCGAGCATGAAATAGTCCGCCACGAGTTCGAAGTCGGCCTGCTGGGCAAGAGATTTGGGCCGTTTGTCGGCTTCCGCCAGGCAATGCAGGCAGAAGGAGCGTTCTTTCCACTCGGGCGACTTGAATTGCTCCGGACTGGTCGGTGCCGAGACGACCAAGCGGTAGAGATCGGGGATCGTCAGGCGCCCCTTGGCCAGCACCAACGCGTCGACCGCGTTGCGGCAGAGCTGGCGATTGGCGCGCTTCCAATAGCCCTCATCCTCGCGTCCGCTGCCGCCGCCCGTATTGCGATCGGCGACTTCCAGCACGGTGGCGAAGAGATTGACGAGATTCTCGGTGAGTCCCGCGCCACTCCCGGCGCGTTGCAGTTCGTGATCGAGAAAATTGAACCGAAACTCGTTCTGAGCGTTAAATGTCACCAAATCAGCGCTGCGTCCGGCTTCGCGGCAGTAGTCGGCCCAAAGCCGTGCTTCATCGGGCTTGGCGGTCAGCACCAACCCGCCGAACCCGGCCCGCAGCATGGCCAGGGCCAGCGTGCGGCCGCTGCCCGAAGATTTTCCCGAGCCGGTCGCGCCGAGAATCAACGTGCCTTCGAGCGCGTTCCGAAGCGTCCAGGCGTCACGCCGCGTCCATTGCCATAGCGATTGCTCCAAGTCCCAGAGCCGGCGATTCGCGACATGAGGCGATCTTGCATTGCGGAACCAGAGTCTCACGCTTGCACCTCGCTCTCAAACGGCAGCGCAAGCGCTGCTTGCCAGTCGGCTCCGCCCGTGGCAGCTGCCGGCAACGCTTCCACCCGCTTCGCCAAGCGCGTTAGCAACGACAGCAATTCGTCGCGGGTCAGGGCCGGGCCGCGGTAGGTGACGCTCTGTCCCGCTCGCGGGCGCATGGTCAGCACGGTGGGTCGCTGCGTGGTTGATGCGCGCTCCCCACTGTAGCGCGGGCGAGCCGCGAGCTGCTTACGCTTTTTGGCGACACCGTCGCGTGAAAGGCGCTCGATCACCGCGACCCGCGTGAGCTCCGTTCGTGCTTGCGGATCCTTGACCTGGGCCAGCTCATAGGCCGTGCTCATCGCCAGCCGACCCGAAGCGATGTCAGCTTGCACCGAGGCCGGCAGCACCAATAGCGTCAGCAGCTTCGAGACTTGGGCCGGCGACAATCCGAGCTTGAGCGCCACTTGCGCCGCGGACCATTCGCTTTGATCCATCAACCGTTGCAGCGCTTTCGCCCGCTCGACAGGCGAAAGATTCACGCGCTGCGCATCGAGCACCAGTTGCCGCTGGGTGATCGCGGCTTCGTCCAGCGGCTCATCGCTGATCAGCACCGGCACGGACTTGAGACCGGCTTGCTTGGCGGCCCGGAGCCGCCGCTCGCCGTCCAACACGATCAGCGCGTCGCCGTCTTTCCGCACCAATAGGGGCACATGAATGCCGCCCGACTCCTGCATACTGCGGGCCAGCCCGGCAATCTCATCCTCGCTGTAGCCGCTCGACTCGCGGACTTGCGGCCGGCAAGTCAGTCGGTCGGTGGCGATTTGTTGAACCGTTCGCGTGCTCATGGCGCGGAATCTCCGAAGCAGCCGTGCGGGCTGCTTAAGTGACGAAGGGAACGAAGCCACTCAGTTCAAAAGTGCTTTCAGCCGCTGATAGGCCGCCGTGCGAGCCTGGAACTCACGGATCGCCAATTCGAGCAGATGCTCCGGCAAGCCACTCGCGCTCAAGCGATCGGGGTGGTAGCGCAAGCAGGCTTCGCGATAGGCGGCCTGCACCTGAACCCAGGTGGCGTCGCGCCTTACGCCGAGCAATTCGAAGTCCCGGACCACGCCCGGGTCCGTCTGCGGCGGCGGCGTGGCGCTGCTTCGCGCGTTGAAAGTCGCCAGGATCAAATCGAACTCTTCCTCCGCCTTGCGATGAAAGAACGCCGCCGATTTGGGATCGAATGTCAGCGAGTCCGGCGACGCGAAGCGGAACTCCACGCGGTTTTTTTCACCTTCGGTGCCGTAGCGGACGGTCAGGCAAAGCGGCACTTCGGCCCAACGAACGTCGCGCGCGGTGGGAAGCCGCGTGATCCGGTCGTCGCCACGGGCGTACTCGTCAGCGTCCGCTGTCGATCGAAGCGCCAGGCAGCCGCAATCGCGGCGCAGGTGCCCGTCCACCCACTGCCGGGTGACGATCCGGGAGACGCCGGTCGTAAAAGCCCCGGACCAGGTCAGGCTGGTGTGAACGGGAGGCTCGACGGTGGTGTTACGCGAGCGGAGATATTGGTAAAGAATGGACGATCCGAGATAAACCAACACCGGTGGAATGTGGAACACTTGACTTCTCCTTCCTGCTTGTCGCGCAAACTTTGCGCCCTGAATCCGACACGGATATCCAGAAATCTCGATTCCTTCGTGCGGCGGCTATTTCTCACCGCCGTGCGATCGACGACCGCATGGGCAACCTTCTAACCCGCCCGACCGCCAGAAAGACGGCAAGATGAATTGTTGGAACAATCGGGAACTGGATGGACGCAGAGGGCGCTTGAATCGAGCTGCTTGTCGCGGCAGAATCTAACCGTGCATTGGAGGAATAAAACAATGACAGCGCTACGTTTCCGGCGACAGTTGCGCCCGGACTTTGTGCAGCACTTTCAGGCGGTTCAGGCGTGGCCGAAGCGAGAATGCCTTCAGAACGGCCTGAAGAGCATCATGAAACACGGCACGCGCTATGAGGAGTTCTCCAAATTGCGCAGCGGCGGACCGGTCGCACCACGAATGGTGACGGCCTTCGTGCTCTACTGCCGCGCGAAGCGGGCAGAGAGCTCGTCCGATGCAGGCCAAGCGCTCCATTCGTACATTTCCAATCACGGCCTCGATCCACAAAGCAACCCCACCGTTCCAGAAATTGTGGACTTGATCAGCACGCCGGTCAGCGGGACGGCGACCGACGCATTCCTGAACGGCCTCAAGATTTTCATCGAGCTGTTCTACCAAGTGCAGCACCCGGAGCGATGGGCGCGGCCCTGCGCCAATGAGACTGAAGTACGGAAAGCGGTTCGCTGGATGTTTGTCGAGGCGGGACGAATGATGAGCCGCAAAAAACTCTACCCGCCCGATGCCATAAAGCTCGGCGAGGAGCGCGTTGGAACGACGCTGTCCGAGTATCAGGAGCGAGCGATCGAAT
>JALHOX010000186.1:7322-8715 GCA_022842805.1 Phycisphaerae bacterium
GGAGCGTGGTGCTCGGACTGAATTCATCGCGACGGGTGGTCGGCATGACGGTCGCACTGCCGCTCGGGGCGGAAACCTACGAGGAGGTGCGCTCTGGCCGGCGTACTACCTATCACTGTGCGGCGGATCACCTGGAATTCCCCAGCTCACACCTGCTGATCGAGGGGTTCACCATGCGGCCACATAATGACCCGCTCGCCGCACCGCCGCCGACACTGCCCGTCCTGGTGGCTGCCCTCTGCCAACAAGCCTACCTCACCCGTACCCCCGATCGCGGGCTTGGGAAACCGATCCATCTGCTCGCCTTCGCCGGTACCAGTGCGAATCACAAGCGGGCTGCGAAGTTTGGCTTCAAGCCGACCGGGACCGTGATGCACGACCGCGACATCGCCATGCTGGAGCGGGTCGTGAACCCCGCCAACAACGCCGGCGATCGCTTCATCTTCGGCCCGTGGGTCATGCTGCAAAGTGTCTTGGCATGGAAGTGGGAATCACCCGGGCGAACTGCGACCGTAATCGGCTGATGGGCCACCCGACCGCCGAAGCTCGGCCACCCACGCACGATGGATCGGCTGGCACTTCACACCCGCCGCGATCAACAGAATTCCGACTTCGTCATTGCCCGCCCCCGCAGCACCGTCCAGCGGGCTGAATCCGTCCCGATCGAACGCATTGCCGCGCGCGCCAGCCGCCAGCAGCGCGCGAACTGTTTCACCCCCGCCGTGGTGAATACTCGCATAGTGCAGCGGCGTCCGCCCGATCCCGTCGCGCGCGTTCGGGTCGGCCCCGCAGGCCAGCAGTAGCTCGACAACGCGCGTCTGGTTCGTCGATGCCGCGAAAAAGAGCGGCGTCCATCGATCCGCCACATCGACTTGAAACGCATAGTTCGGATTGACACCTTGTTCCAGTGCGGACTCCACGCCGTGCAGGTCGCTCCGGAAGATCGCCCGCGCCAGTGCTTCCTCAAGTTCTGTCATGCCTCTCCCCCGTTGCCGCAAATTGACCCGCGGCTCCTAGCACAGCCGGCGTTGTCTGTCACGGCCTTTCCGTGATCCGGCGGCGGTTGGCAGTGATTTTGCGGGAATCCGGGCTTGTTCGCCTTCTCCCGCTTCGCGCCCACCGGACTGCCGCTTCGCGGACGTGCTTCGCTCCGGCACCGGTCGCGCCAGAGCCGCGTTGCGTCCGCCTGCGGCGGGAACCCTGTCACGCCCGTTGCATGGTCCCTCAGACTCAGTCCGCCGTGCGCTCGCCTGCTCCTTTCGGCGCGGCGGTCCGTCCCTCAGGGCTTGCTGAAGGGACGGTCCCTTCGCGCACAACCGAAAGGAGCAAACATCATGAAAGCCGAACAAGCCAGGAAGATCGCCGAAGAAGCACTCGCCAACCTCACCGCCGC
>JALHOX010000187.1 GCA_022842805.1 Phycisphaerae bacterium
AAGACGATCGCGGACTTGGACGCCCTGAGCCGCCGCATGGTTCGGTAGTTTTGCGCCGAAGACCGAATCAGACTCGACGCGCAGGCGATCGTCAACCAAGCCGCGCCGCTCCGATCGCCTACAATCTCGGCCCAAGTCGGCGTGCCGGGTCGCGCGCCGCGGAATTCTGCAGAGAAACCTCAAGCCGACACGGAGAAGGTCAACATGAGTCGTACTACCACGCTGAAGGGCAAGCCGCTGAACCTCGCCGGTCCCGAACTCAAGGTTGGGGCGAAGGCGCCCGACGCCATGCTCAAAAAGAGCCTGGTCGATGGCGTGAAGATCAGCGAGACGAGCGGCAAGACCCGTATTTTCAGCGTCGTTCCGTCGCTGGATACGCCGGTCTGCGCCGAGCAGACGCGGCGCTTTTTCAAGGAAGCGACGGCCCTGCCGAACGTGCAGATTTACACCGTCAGTTGCGACCTGCCGGTGGCCCAGTCGCGCTTCTGCGGCGCGGAGCAGATCGACACCGCCAAGGTGACGCCGCTGAGCGATCACAAAGACGTCGACTTTGGCCAGAAGTATGGAGTATTGCTGCCTGATCTGCGCATTTTGTCGCGGGCGGTATTTGTGGTGGATAAGAGCGACACGCTGCGGTACGTCGAGTATGTGCCGGAGGTCGCGAACCACCCGAACTACGAGGCGGTGCTGGCGGCGGCGAAGGCGGCGTCTTAGCGGGATGGGGCAGTCGCGTTCGACGGTAGCGCGAACGGTCGGCATGCACCGTGCGCGCTCTGACTGCGCGACTTCGCGCCCGGCGACGCAGTTCCGCGCACGCCGATGTGGGGGACGCTTCTCACAGTCATCGGGATAACACGGGATTTTGCGGGGGGCGCTTCCGTGCGCAGGCGGGCAGAATGAATCGATGGACGCTACAGGACTCGAACCTGTGACCTCATCCGTGTGAAGGATGCGCTCTAGCCAGCTGAGCTAAGCGTCCGCGATGGCTAATCGACTGCGGAAAGATTGTAATCGAAAAACCTCGTCTTGCGTCAAGCGCGCCGCGATCGAGGTGGCCCGATTCAGATTCGTCGGTGCGTGGCGCTTGATCCGTGCGAAGGCGGAATCAGACACTCGCCGGCCTATGCCCCGACCGGCTGCGGGCCGCGCTCCGCCGCGGCGGCGTAGGCCGCTACGTCGAATCCGGGCGGCAATTGCTTCGTGGCCTTGCAGGCCGGATAGCCGCCGCAGCCGAGGAATTTGCCGGTGCGCCCTTCGCGGATGAGCATCGTCTTGCCGCACTCGTCGCACTCGATGTCGGTCGGGATCGGCTTGGCCCGTTCCGGCGCCGGGACCAGCTCTTCGGCCTGCTTCTTGGCCTCGCCGCGCAGGTTCGCGTTGAACTTGCACTTGGGGAAGCCGGTGCAGGAGAAGAACGGCCCGAAGCGGCCGCGCTTGAGCGTCATTTCGCTGCCGCAATCGGGGCAGGACAGCTTGTCCACGGGCATCGTCTCTACCACGGGGCGGCCGGTCCGCGTCCAGGCGAATCCAGCGGGCGGCGGACCAAAGCTCTCCGGTCCGGAGGCCGTCGCGCCGACCTGTTCGCCATCCGCCCCCTCGGCTGCCGCGCCGCCCTCGCCGGGCTTCGCGGTCTTTTTCGATTTGCGCGCGGCGGCGCTGGTGGCGGCCTTGGCCGCGCCGCGTTTTCCGCCGCGACCGGTCTTGGCCGCTTCTTCGCGAGCGCGGAACTCGGCGAGCGCGCCGAGCTCCATCGGCGAAGCCGCGCGCAGCGCCTCAAGCTTTTCGATGGGCTTGCTGGTGCGACACTTCGGATAGCCCGAGCAGGCCACGAATTTGCCGCGCGGCCCCTGGCGAATCACCATCGGCCGGCCGCATTTCTCGCACTTCACGCCGGCCTCTTCGGGCGGCGGCGCGGGCGGGCGCTTCACGTAGACGCCCGGCGGCATCTTGGCGGTCGCCTTGCACTTGGGATATTGGTCGCAGCCCAAAAACGCGCTGAGCCGCTTCCACTTCACCTTCATCGTGCCTTCGCCGCACGCTTCGCATTTGCATTGCAACGACTCTTCGCTGACCTGCTTCAGCGGCTCGCCATTTTCGTCGCACGGCTGCGTGCTGCGACACTCGGGGTAGCCGCTGCAGCCGAGGAAGGCGCCCGTTTTGCTGGTGCGCTTCACCATCGGCTTGCCGCACAGCTCGCACTTGTGGTCGGTCTCGGTGGCGATGACGGGATTGCCTTCGCGATCGACGCGCTGCGTCTGTTTGCACTCCGGGTAATTGGAGCAGCCCAGAAAACGACCGGTGCCGCTCCAGCGATAGACCATCGGGCCGCTGCAGGTCGGGCACTTGTGGTCGCTGGGCTGGCTGCGGGCCGGCTCCATCTCGTCGCCGGCGCGGCTCATCAGCTCGCGAAACGGATCGTAAAACTCGTGCAGCACCTTCACCCAATCGAGGTGCGCCTCTTCGATCTTGTCGAGCTCGGTCTCCATGAACGACGTAAATCCGACGTCCATAATCTTCGGGAAATGCTGCACCAGCTTGTCGGTCACCACTTCGCCCAGCGCCGTCGCAAAGAACTTGCGATCCATCTGCTCGACGTAGCCGCGATCCTGGATGGTGTCGATGATGCTGGCGTAGGTGCTGGGCCGGCCAATGCCCTCGCTCTCCAGCATCTTCACCAGGCTCGCTTCGGTGTAGCGCGCCGGCGGCGAAGTCCACTGCTGCTTCGGATCGATGCCCAACAACCCGACCGGCTGCCCCTGCGTCATCGCCGGCAGGATCTGATCGTCGCTGGTCACGCCCGCGACCTTCATGAAGCCGTCGAAGACGAGCTTGCGGCCGTTGCCGTTGAAGCGCGCCGCGCCGAGCGACGTCTCACAGGTGACGCCGACCGACGTCGAATCCCATTCCGCGGGCGGCATCTGACAGGCGACGAAGCGGCGCCAGATCAGGTCATAGAGCCGCAACTGGTCTTCGCTGAGCTTGCCCTTCAGCGACGCGGGCGTGCGGGCCGGATCGGTCGGGCGAATGGCCTCGTGAGCCTCTTGCGCCCCGGCCGACTTCGTCGCGTAGAAGTTGGGCTTCTCGGGCAGATAGCGATCACCGTATTCGCTGCGAATGTGATCGCGCACCATCCCGATCGCATCCCGCGAAAGATGCGTCGAGTCGGTTCGCATGTAGGTGATCAGACCGACCGGGCCTTCGCCGGCGAGGTCGATTCCTTCGTAGAGCGCCTGCGCCGTGCGCATCGTTCGCGACGCCGGATAGCGGAGCTGATTCGCGGCGGCTTGCTGCAGTGTGCTGGTCGTAAAGGGCGGCGACGGGCGCGTGGTCGTGCGCTTCGTCTCCAGGCTCGAAATTGTCAGCTTGCGCGGCGCGGCGCGGTCCTGCGCCCCCACCAGCGTCGCCAGCTCCAGCCGGAGTTTCGAATACTCCTTCCAGGGCTCGCGGCGAATCTCGCTCACGCGATAGCCCAACGCCTCGGCGACGGCCTTCGCGGCCTCCGCGTTCTTGGGGTCAAACTTCGCCCCGCCCACTTCTGCCAATTCGGTGCGGAAGCAGCCGTGCTCGCTCAGCCAGCGCTGAATGTCCTTCTGGGTGCGCTCCTCGGCGGAGAGGAACGAATCCCACTCCGGCCCGAGCTTGGCGATGGCCGCCGGGTCGGCCGCGATGTAGGCCGCGATTTTCCAACTTTCTTCGGGCACGAACGCGCGGATTTCGCGCTCTCGCTCGACGATCAGCCGCACCGCGACGGACTGCACCCGCCCTGCCGACAGCCCCTTGGCGATCTTTCGCCACAAGAGCGGGCTGAGCTCGTAACCCACGATTCGGTCGAGGATTCGCCGCGTTTGTTGGGCGTTCACGCGGTCCAGATCGAGCCGGTGGGGCTTGGCGAAGGCCTCCTTGACCGCGGTCTTGGTGATTTCGTTGAAGATGACCCGCTGCGTGCGCTCGGGCTCCAGGTTGAGAGCCTCGGCCAAGTGCCACGCGATGGCCTCGCCCTCGCGATCCAAGTCGGTGGCGAGATAGACGGTGTCGGAGGCGTCGGCGAGCTTGCGGAGCTCGGAAACGACCTTGAGCCGGCTTGGGACGACCTCATAGACGGGCAGGAAATCGCGTTCGACATCGACCCCGAGCGTCCGTTCGGGGAGGTCGCGGACGTGGCCCATCGAGGCTTTGACGACAAAATCGTCGCCCAGATATTTATTGATTGTCTTGGCCTTGGCCGGCGATTCGACGATCACCAGGGCCTTGCCGGAAGCCTTTCGAGCGGCCATCAGTTTCTCATAAAGTCATTCAGATAAAACACTTACGCTCTGTTTCCCGAGCTAGGGGCCAGGCGTCCATTCGCACCTTAGAGTGTTCGGCAGGCTCGCCGGTTGCTCTGAAGGGGACGGGTGGATGCTTAGGGGGTGGGGTCCGGATGTCAAGCGGAAATCGCCGGGAGCGGTTCCGGCCATCCCTCGCCGGCGACAACCGAATCGCGGGGTTTTCCGCGCGTCGACGAGCGAGAGACCCCAGCATCGTTGTCGGACATCGTTCGCGAATGGAAGTCGGAAATCGCGCGGAAGTGCTTCGACCATGGGCAGCGCGGGACGGGCACGCGCGAATCGGCTAGATTCGTGGCAAGCTGCGGACGTGGCGGAATTGGCAGACGCGCAGGACTTAGGATCCTGTGCCCAAAAGGCGTGTGGGTTCGACTCCCACCGTCCGCATCGGCCTCGCTCGCCGAGTGGTCGAGCGAGGCGGCGCTTTGCGATCATTGGTCACGCCGCCGCTTGCTGGGAAGCCGCCAACCCGATGTACTCGCGTTATTCTCAAATCATTCCGGTCATGCTCCGCGCCATCGCTTTGCTGCTCACCGGCGCGGCGGCGCGCGGCCATGAATTCACCATCACCGACACGCTGGCGATTCTGAAATCGGACGGCACGTTCGTGGTCGACTTGCGCATCGATGTCGACGCGCTGGTCGCCGGCGTGCCGCCCGCGACGCCGGCGGCGGAGGTGGTGGCTTACCTGCAATCGCTGCCTCCCGAGCAACGCGAGCGCGATTTCGCACGCGTGCGCGAGGTGCTCCCGCGCCGCTTGCGAATCGCGTTCGATGAGGAGTTCGTCGAGCCAATGGTGACGTTTCCGGAGTACTTGCCGGAACGTGCGTTGGAGGCGGCCTCTCGCCCCGCGGCTGCGTCGCCGCTCGGGCCGACGATTTACGGCCTGACCGCGCGATTCTCGGGCCCGGTTCCCGCCGGCGCAAAATCGCTGCAGGTGCGCTCGTCGCGTTTCTTCAATTCCATGCATCTCACGATCTTTGAGCAGAACACCCGCCGGGTCGGGTTCGAGATTCTCTCGCCCGGCGGAATGAGCAGCGGGTTTGCATTGACTCCGCCGCCGTCGCTCGCTGCGGGGCTCAACACCGCTGCCGGAACGGCCGGCGCATCGGCGCTTGCGACGGATAGCGGGCCGACGACTGATTCCGCACCAGCGCCGGGCGGCGCCCCCAGCCTTGTCGCCGTGATGTGGCAATACACCAAGCTGGGCTTTGAGCACATCCTGCCCAAGGGCCTCGATCACATCCTCTTTGTTCTCGCCCTGTTTCTGCTCAGCACATCGCTCAAGCCGCTCGTCTCGCAGATCACGGCCTTCACGATCGCGCATTCGATCACGCTGGCGCTGGCGATCTTCGAGATCGTGCGGGTGCAGAGCTGGTTCGTCGAGGCCACGATCGCGGCCTCGATCGCCTTTGTCGCGATCGAAAATCTGCTGATCACCGAGGTGCGTTCCCACCGCCTTGCGCTCGTCTTCACCTTTGGGCTGCTGCACGGGCTCGGCTTCGCCAGCGTGCTGACCGAGCTCGGTCTGCCCTCGGGTCAGATCGCCCCCGCGCTGATCGCGTTCAATGTCGGCGTCGAAGGCGGCCAGCTCGCCGTCGTCGCCTCCGCGATGCTCACCATCGGCTGGTTTCGCCGAAAGCCCTGGTACCGCAAGGCGATCGTGATCCCCGCCTCACTCGCCATTGCGGCGATGGGGGTCTTCTGGAGCTACGAGCGACTCAGCGGTTGAGCCGGCCCTTAGGCCGACCCGCCGCCCACGATTGCTCCGCCGCCGATCGGGATCGCGCGCGTGGCGTGGGCCCGCGGCTTTGCGAGTGCGGTCACGCGGCCGATCGCGTCGCCGACGATGTCGTCCCACTTGTTGGGCATCGAGGCGAGTTGCGACCGCCCCGCAGCGACCAATTTCTCGCGCAGCTCCCCACCGCCGCCTTTCAGGCGCAGGATCGCGTCGCGGATGTCCGCCGTCGACCAGGGATCGAAGTAGATTGCGGCGGGCCCGCAGATCTCCCGCGCAAAGTCCATGTCGCTGGTCAGGATCGGACAATTCAGGCGCATCGCTTCGACGTACGTGCCGCTGAAGGACTCGAGCAGTGTCGGCAGAATCAGCGCGCCGCTGTGCGTGTAGTAGCTCGCCAGTTCGGACTGCGCCAGCGGCCCCACGTTGACGATCGACTCTTCGAGCTTTTCGTCCTGAATTCGCTTCAGGATCGCGGCCGCCGCCGGCGCCTGCTCCGCCGCGATGGTCAGCAGCAGCGTGACGCCGCGCAGCGCTTCGCGATGCTCGACGAAGGTGTCGACGAGCGCCTCCAGGTTTTTGTGCGCGTAGTAGCGCGTCAGGGCGAAGAGGATGAAGCGGTCGGTGCGGTCTCGAATCGCCGGCGGGATCGGCGCTTCGGTCGAGTGGATGCTGGCCGAGACGGCATTGGGCATCACGCCGACTTCCGCGCCGTTGAGCAGCTCCGCAAACTCCGTGCGAAAGCGGCCGGCCATCGTCTGCGTCTGACAAAACACCAGCTTGGTGCCCGGGAGGCTGTTGCGCAGACAGCGCTTCACATACTGAATTTCGGGCGAGATCCGCCAGGTCGGCTTCTTCTGCTCCTTGGGGTCATAGAGCAGATATGCCTGCTGAATCAGGATCGCCTGGGGTACGCCGGGATTGGGAATGCCGAAGTTGCCCAGAGCCCAGATCACGTCCGGCTTCGACGCGCGCACCAGTCGCGGGAGTTGAAACTCGGTGAAGAGAAGCTGCCCAACGCTGCCCATCTTGCGCTGGTAGTAATAGCAGGAGCTGCGGCTCGGCTTGGCGATGTTTTCATAGCCCACGCCCGCCGGCAGGATGAAGTAGTAGTCGTGCTCATCGGCGATGCGGCCCAGCGCCGAGACGACGTTTTGCCCGACCGATAGTCCACCCGCCACACGCAGATTGTGTCCGACGACCGCAATCTTCATGGACCGATCCTTTCCCGTGGCCCTCTTCGGGCCGGCGTCGAGCGCTGGGACCATTCTCCAAGTCCATCGGCAAGCCGCGCCCGAGTTTGCGCTGTCGGGCCAATAGCGGCTGCACTATCGCGCTGCGTCGTCAGGAAAAGATGAAGGCCGACGATTCGGTCGCGAGGCGAAGCTCCGTAGCGCTTCAACCCGGCAACCCATCCGCCGCAAGAATACCGCAGCAGCGCTTCCGACTACGTTTAACGTCGGAAACGCGACGCGCTTGCGTCGAATCGTCAGTTCTTCAGTTCGACGATCACTTTCAACTCAATCGATATGGGCGTCGGCAATGCCGTAACCTCGACCGTGGTACGCGTCGGGCACGGCCCGTTCGGGCCGGCAAACCATTCGGCGTACAGTCGGTTGTAGGTCGCCCAATCTTCCTTGAGATGGGTCAGGAAGACCGTGACGTCGACGATGTCATCCCAGCGAGCTCCAGCGTCGTCAACGATTATGCGTACATTCTCAAAGACAGACAAGCATTGCGCGGCGAAATCCCGCTCAATCAGATTGCCGGCCGCATCAAGCGTTGCGCCGGGGATCACCTTGGAGCCGCGTTTTCGCGGACCCACGCCCGAGAGAAAGAGCAGATTTCCGACTCGTTTTGCGTGGGGATAAGGGCCGACCGGCTCCGGCGCCCGGTCGCTGATCACTCGTTCCGACACCGCTTCACCTCGCGTTCATGCTTCTCGCCGACGCCGCGCGCCGCGCCGCGACCCTACAAATACTTACGCATGAATGGCCCGTTTGTGCACGGCGAGCGCGGCCTCCTTCAGCACTTCCGCCAACGTCGGATGTGCGTGGCTGGCGCGAGCCAGATCTTCCGCGCTGGCGCCAAACTCGATCGCTATGGCCGCCTCGGCAATCAAATCTCCGGCGCGCGGGCCGATAATGTGAACGCCCAGCAATCGATCGGTGTCGGCGTGGGCGAGCATTTTGCAGAAGCCGTCGACGCTCGCGAGCGCCCGCGCCCGTCCGTTGCCGCGGAAATGGAAGACGCCGCGATTGAAGGGAATGCCGGCCTCATTGAGTTGTTCCTCGGTCTTGCCGACCGAGGCGATCTCGGGATCGGTGTAGACGACGCCGGGGATGGCGTCGTAGTTCATGTGGCAATAGCCATTCACGATACCCTCGACGCACGAGCTGCCTTCTTCCTCGGCCTTGTGCGCCAGCATCGGCCCTCGAATCGCATCGCCGATGGCATAAATGCCCGGGACATTTGTGCGGAAATGGTCGTCGACGATCACCCGGCCGCGCTCGTCCAGCTTTACGCCGACGGTCTCCAGCCCGAGCTTCTCCGTATTTGGCAGACGCCCGACCGCCAGAAGCACGCGGTCGCACTCGATCGGTTCGGCGCCTTCGACCGTCACCACGCA
>JALHOX010000188.1 GCA_022842805.1 Phycisphaerae bacterium
CTCGTAGTACTGCACGAACGGGTTGAGGTGCTTGCGGAGGATCTTGGCCGCCTCCACCAGCGCGTCATCGGGCGTCACGGTGCCCTTCGTCCAGACCTCGAGGATCAGCCGGTCGTAGTTGGTCTTCTGCCCGACGCGGGTCTCTTCCGTGCGATACCGCACGCGCACCACCGGCGAGTACAACGCGTCGACCGCGATGATGCCCAGCTCGGTGTCGTCGTCGACCAATTCCGAAGCCGGGATATAGCCGCGACCGACGTCGGCCGTCAGCTCGACGGAGAACTTCACGTCGCCCGTCAGCGTCGCGATGTGCTGTTCCGGATTGCGGACTTCGAGGCCCGCCTCGCACTGAAAGTCGCCGCCCTTCACCGCGCCGGCGCCCTTGCGCTCCAGCCGCATCGTCTTCGGGCCGCTGCCGTCGATCGAGACGATCAGCGATTTGATATTGAGAATGATGTCCGTGACGTCTTCGAGCACGCCTTCGAGCGAGCAGAACTCGTGATCCGCGCCGGCGATCCGGACGCGCGAGATCGCCGCCCCTTCCAGGCTCGAAAGCAGAATCCGCCGCAAGCTGTTGCCGATCGTCGCACCAAAGCCGCGCTCGAACGGCTCGATCGAGAAACGACCGTACTTCGCCGTACTAGCGGCGTCATCCTTGATCACGCGGGCCGGCAGCTCCAGACCGCGCCAACGAATTCGCATCGACACTCGCCACTCCTCCGGCGCCTCTTGCGCCGCGTTCAGTTCGCCGAAACGCTCCAGCACTCCCCCCGCCGCCGCCGCCATCCGGCGTTAGCGCGAGCAGAACTCGACGATCATCTGTTCTTCGACCGGAATGAGGACGTCCTCACGAGCCGGCAAGGCCACGACCTTCGCCGTCAGCTTGGCCACATCGACTTCCAGCCAGCCCTGCGCCGGCGGGTTCGGAACGCCTTCCAGAATCGCCATCTGCGCTCGGGAATAGTTCTGCGAACGCTCGCGCGGATGGATCGTGATCACGTCGCCGACTTCGATCAGGTAGCTCGGTCGATCCACCTTGCGGCCGTTGACGAGGATGTGCCCGTGAACAATCGCCTGACGCGCACCGCGCCGACCGGCGATCAGACGCGACTTGTACACCGCGTTGTCCAGACGACGCTCCAGCAGCTCCAGAAGCGCGATGCCGGTGTTCTTGGTCGACTTTTCGGCCTGCGCGTAGTAACGCATGAACTGCTTATCCAGCAGCCCGTAGTGCCGCTTCACCTTCTGCTTTTCGCGCAGACGAACGCCGTACGCCGACGACTTGCCCCGCCGAAACGGGTGCATGCCCGGCGGGTAATTCTTGTACTCGCGCTCGAGCGGGTTCTTGCCGGTCTCGTCGCGCACCGGCTTGAGCATCAGATTGACGCCTTCGCGGCGGGCGAGGCGGTTCGACGGTCCTGTGTAACGACCCATGGCTTAGACTCTCCGCTTCTTGCGCGGACGGCAGCCGTTATGCGGCAGCGGCGTCACGTCTTCGATGGATTGAATGCGAAGGCCCGCGGCTTGTAGCGCCGTGATGGCCGACTCGCGCCCGGCGCCGGGGCCCTTCACGCGAACTTCAAGCTCGACCACGCCGTGCTTGCGGGCTTCCTGAGCGCACCATTGCGCCGCGCGCTGCGCCGCAAAGGGCGTGCTCTTGCGAGCGCCGGTGTACTTCTTTTCGCCGCCGCCCAGCGCCACCGAGCCCGACGACGCCCAGCAAAGGGTGTCGCCGTTGGTGTCGGTGATCGTGACGATCGTGTTGTTGAACGTCGCGCTGATATGCGCAATGCCCTTCGCAACGTTCTTTCGAACGCGCTTCTTCGTTCCTGCTGATGCTGCCGTTGCCAACGCTGCGACTCCAAATGTTCGCGGGTTCGACCCTGACGCGAATTAACGCATTTCCTTGATGCTCTTCTTGCCGGCGACCGTCTTACGCGGTCCCTTGCGGGTGCGGGCGTTCGTCCGCGTGCGCTGGCCGCGCACCGGCAGACCACGCATGTGGCGAATGCCGCGGTAGCAGCGAATCTCGCGCAGCCGGGAAATGTTCTGCGCGATCTGACGCCGCAACTGGCCTTCGACCGGATATTCGTTTTCGATCATCACCGCGATCTTGCTGACCTCTTCCTCGGTCAGCGCCTTCGCCTTACGCGACGGATCGATGTTCAGGGCCTTGCAAATCTTGCTCGCCAGATACGGGCCGATGCCGTACAGGTAGCGGAGCGATACGTCGATTCGCTTGTCGGCCGGCAGATCCACACCGGAAATACGAGGCATTGTCGGTCCCTTCGCTCAGTCGATGATACGAATCAGCCCTGACGCTGCTTATGACGCGGATTCGCCTTGCAAATCACGCGCACAATGCCGCGACGACGGATGATCTTGCAGTTTTCGCAGACGCGCTTAACGCTGGCACGCACTTTCATCACACACCTCACACTCGCCGTCGACCCGCGCTTCGCAAACCGAGCGCCGCGAGCCGACGAAAACACCGCCGGGAGTCATTTCCCGTCGGTGAGAATTTCAATCCCGTTCTCGGTCACGGCCACCGTATGCTCATAGTGCGCCGCGAGCGAGCGATCCTTCGTGACCACCGACCAGCGGTCGCGGTCGCGATACTCCCAGTCCGGCCGGCCGCCAGTCACCATCGGCTCGACCGCCAGCACCATGCCCGGCAACAGCTCAAAATCCGAGCCGCGCAGCGAGCGGTCGAAATAGTTCGGCACCTTCGGCTCTTCGTGCATCTCGCGGCCGATACCGTGGCCCACAAACTCACGCACCACGCCATAGCCGAATTTCTCGACGTAGGCCTGAATCTTTCGAGCGATCCGGCTCCACCGTTCGTAGGGCCGCATCTCGCTGATCGCAAGCGTCAGCGCTTCCTGCGTCGCGTTCAGCAGACGCTGCGTCTGACCGCTCACCTTGCCGACCGCGTACGTATACGCCGAGTCGCCGCAATATCCGTTCAGCCGCACGCCGCAATCCACCGAGACGATGTCGCCCGCTTGCAGCGGTCGATCGTCCGGCACGCCGTGAACGATCTCTTCGTTCACCGACGCACAGATCACGGCCGGGAATGGAAACCGCGCCTGCGGGTTTCGCACACCCAGAAACAGCGGCGTCGCGCCGGCCCGCTGAATCAGCGTCGCCGCGCGATCGTTCAACGCGGCCGTGCTCACGCCGGGCCGCACCATTTCCGCCAGAGCCTGCAGAACCTGATGCACGAGTCTTCCCGACGCGCGCATCTTCTCAATCTCCGCTCGGCTCTTCAGCACGATCTGACGTGCTTCGGCCTTCATGCCGACGCGTCCAGACGCGCCAGCAACTCAAGCGCCGCGGCGTGAACCGTGGCCGGCGCCAGCGACGCATCCACCGAACGCAGAAGTCCCTGACGTTCGTAATACTCGATCAGCGGCGCCGTTTGCGTTCGATACGTCGACAGCCGCTTCACAATCACCTCTTCGCGATCGTCCTCACGCTGGATCACCGCGCCGCCGCAGCGATCACAACGGTCACCCGCCTTGGGCGGGGAGAATCGAACATTATATGTAGTCGCGCATTCTTTGCAAACGCGACGCGTAACGATTCGCTCGATGATGGTCGCGTCCGGCAGATTAAAGTAAATCACGCCGTCGATCGGCAGCTTCCATTTTGCCAGCCCCGCGGCCAGCGCCTCAGCCTGCGGAACCGTGCGCGGGAAACCATCCAAGATCCAACCGCGACCCGCGGCGACGCGCTCCAGGCCCGCCAGAATCACCCCGGTGATGATGTCGTCCGGCACCAGCGCGCCGCTCCGCATGTACTCGTGCGCAGCAAGCCCGATCTTCGATTCGGCCTTCACCTCGGCCCGCAGGATGTCGCCGCTCGACATCGCCGCCCAGCCGAACTTGTCGTTCAACAGCTGCGCCTGGGTGCCCTTTCCGGTGCCGGGCGGACCCAAAAAGATCAGGTGCTTGGCCTTCATCGACGACGCCTCGGCTTACTGCCGCCCCTTCACGCGAGCTGCGCCGCCGCCCTCGCCGCCGAGGAAGCCCTCGTAGTTGCGCATGATCAGGTTGGCCTCGAGCCGGTGGATCAGGTCCAGCGCGACGCTGACCACGATCAGCAGACCCGTACCGCCCAGGAAAGCCGAGATGCCGAACGGAATCCGCAGGTAAACCGCGACGACCGACGGGATGACGGCGATCAACGCCAGAAACCCGGCGCCGACATAGGTAATGCGCGTGTTGACCGATTCAAGATAGTCCGCGGTGCGCTTGCCCGGACGCAGACCCGGAATGAAGCTGCCGCTGTCACGCAGGTTGTTCGCGATCTCTTTGGGCTGAAACGTCACCGAGCCCCAGAAGTACGCAAAGAAGAACACCATCAGCACGTAGGACAACGTGTAGAAGTATTCGCCGGGGCGGAACGCGTCATTCAAAAACCGCCACACCGCTGTCGGCCAGGCGATGCTCTCCAGCCAGCCGAAAAGCATCGTCGGGAAAAACAGAAACGAACTGGCGAAGATGATCGGCATCACGCCGCCCTGGTTGATTCGCAGCGGCAGGTAGTGCCGCGCACCGCCGACGACCCGCCGGCCGCGAAGCTGCTTGGCCTGCTGAATCGGAATGCGCCGTTGCGCCTGCGTGATCAGGATCGCCCCCGCCACGACCGACACGAACGACACGATCATGAAGATGACCTTGCCCGCGTTCATCTCGCCGGTCGGCCCAAAGCCGTTGTAGATATCTACAAACACGCTCGGCAACTGACACACGATGCCCGCCATGATGATCAGCGACACGCCGTTGCCAATGCCATACTCGTCAATCTGCTCGCCGATCCACATCAACAGCAGCGTTCCCACCGTCAGCGCTGGGATCGCCACCAGGAAAAACGCCGTCGACCAGCGAAAATCGGGCATCACCAGTTGGTTCGCATTCATATAGCGAACCCAGAACACGGCCTGAATCAGCGCCAGAAGCACCGTCAGATAGCGCGTATATTCGTTGATCTTGCGTCGCCCCGGCTCGCCCTCCTTCTGCAGCTTTTCCAGCGCGGGCACGACCGACGCCGTCCCCAGCAACTGCAGAATGATCGAGGCGCTGATGTAGGGCATGATGCCCAGACCGAAGATGGTGCTCTGCCCCAGATCGCCGCCCGTGAACATGCTGAAGAGCTGGGCCGCCTCGGATGCGCCGCCCCCGCCCCAGTGCGTCCGCAGGCGATCCTGATCCGCGCCCGGCAGCGGCACATAAAAGCCGATGCGGTAAACGCAGAGCATCATCAGGGTGAACAGCACCTTCTTGCGAAGGTCGGGAATGCGAAACACGTTGGCAAACGCGCGAAACACGGATGAATTCTCCTGGCCGTCGAGTCAGGAACTCCGCGCCTGCCGACGCAACAATCGCACTTAGGCAGGCTTGCGGGACTTGCTCGCGGCGAGACGCGCCTTCTTGACCGAATTTCGCTTCTCACGCCACTTCACCGAAGCCGGCTTGTCCGTCAGAAGCGTAAGCTTGCCGCCGGCCTTCTCGATCGCGGCCTTCGCGCTCTCGCTGGCGGCGTGGGCGGTGATCTGCAACGCGTGCGAAAGCTCGCCGCTGCCCAAAATCTTCACGCGGGCGCCGGCCTTCGAGATCAGCCCGGCCTTCGCCAGCGCCGGTCCGTCGACCTTCTCGCCCTTCGCGAACCGCTCCGAAAGTGTGCCCAGGTTCACGGGCTCATATTCGACGCGGAAGTTGTAGTTGTTGAAGCCGCGCATCGGTGCACGGCGAAACAGCGGCATCGAACCGCCGATGTGCAGAAACGGCGAACCGCCGCCCGCTCGCGACTGGCCACCCTTCTGGCCGCGACCACAGGTCTTGCCGCGCTTGCCGCTGCGACCGCGACCGACACGCATGGGGCGTCGATCGGCTCCGGCCTGGGCGGTGATTTGGTGAATCATCATCGGGGCTGCACTCCTTGCCACTATCTCAAATTCGCTTAGTTGCCAGAGCTGTACGACGCCATCTGGCCGCCGGCGCCCATCGTCTGACTCGGCTCGGCCGGGCCGGCCTTCGTGTCCTTCGGCAGGTCGATCTTCACACCCCGCAGACGCTCGATCTGCGCCCGCGTGCGAAGCCGCTGCAATCCGTTCAGCGTCGCCTTGACCAGGTTCTTCGGACTCGTCGAACCATAGCACTTGGTCAACACATCGCTGACGCCCGCCAGCTCCAGAACAGCCCGCGCCGCGGCCCCGGCGATGACGCCGGTACCTTCGCTGGCGGGGATGAGCATGATCCGGCTCGCGCCAAAGCGCCCAATCACCCGGTGCGGAATGGTCGTGCCGCGAAGCTGCACGCTCACCATCTTCCGCTTGGCCTGCTTGGCGCCCTTGTCATAGGCCTGCGGCACTTCATTCGCCTTGCCATAGCCGAAGCCGACCCGCCCGCGTCGATCGCCCACCACGACCAGCGCCGCGAACGAAAAGCGGCGACCACCCTTGACCACCGTGGCGCAGCGATACAGCTTCACCATCTGGTCTTCGATGTTGCCGCGGTCGTCGCCGCCGCGGTCGCGTCGGTCGCCGCCGCGCTGCCCGCGGTCGCCCTGGGGCCGTCGATCGCGTGATTTCGGTTGTGCCGCCATATCGCGTTGTTCCTGCTTCAGCTTCGATGCCCCGGCTGGAGCATGCGAATCGGGAAAACCTGAAAAACGTTAGAACTTCAGACCAGCCTCGCGCGCACCGTCGGCCAGGGCTTTCACCCGTCCGTGATAGCGCGAACCGCGGCGATCGAACGCCACCTGCTCGATGCCCAGGGCCCGAGCCTTCTCGCCAATCGCCTTGCCGATCACCGACGCCGCCTTCACATTCGCCCCGCTCTTGCCCAGCTTCGCCTGCATCTCTTTCGAGAGCGTCGAGATGGCGCACAGCGTCCTGCCGTTGAAGTCGTCGATGATCTGCACGTACAAATTCTTGTTCGAGCGCGAAACCGCCAGCCGCGGCCTCTCCGCACTGCCCACGACCTTCTTGCGAACGCGGATCACCCGTCGTTCCTGTCGCGCCTGCTTCAGTTCCATCGCACGCATGTGAGCAAATCCTTATGCCGATCGTCGAACGGCCAGATCGATATCAACCGCCGCCCGCAAACTGCTTGCCGACCTTGCGGCGAACCGGTTCGCCGGCGTATCGAATGCCCTTGCCCTTGTAAGGCTCCGGCTTGCGAATCTTCCGCACCTCAGCGCAAAACTGTCCGATGAGCTGCTTGTCGATGCCCGTCACGGTGAACTTCGCCGGCTCGTTCTCACCGCGCGCCGCGGGAGCATCGATGTTCACCTTCAATCCCGCCGGGATCGGAATGATGAACTGGGCCGGCTTCCCGAACCCACGACCCATGAAGCCCACGTTGAGCAGCAGATTGCCGCCCTCGAGCTTGCAGGTATAACCCGTGCCGTAGATCTCCAGCACCTGCGTATAACCCTTCGTCACGCCCTCCAGCATGTTCGCCAGAAGAGCGCGGGTCAGACCGTGCAGAGCCCGGCTGCGCTTCGAATCGTCCGCCCGGGCCACGACGACGTTGCCGCCGTCCACCTTGGCCGAAATCGACGGCACGACCGAAAGCGTCAGGTTGCCCTTGGGGCCCGTGGCTTTCACCACGCTGCCCGACACTTCCACTTTCGCACCGCTCGGCAGCGGAATCGGTTTGTTGCCAATACGCGACATCGCTTCACCACACCGTGCAGAGCAGTTCGCCGCCGACCTTCTTGGCCCGGCATTCGCGATCGCTCAGCACGCCGTTGCTGGTCGAGACGATTGAAATCCCTAGTCCGTCCATGACGCGCGGCAGCTCGCGGTAGCCGCGATAGCGGCGGCAGCCCGGCTTGCTCGAGCGCGTCAGATCCTGAATGATGGCTTCGCCCACATCGCCGTACTTCAGCGCGATGCGGATCTCGCCCTGGTTGCCGTCGGCCACCTCGGCGAAATCCTGGATATAGCCCTCATCCTTCAACACACGGGCGACGCCCATGCAAATGCCGCTGCGCTTCACGTTCACGCTCGTCTTGCGAGCGGCGAGCGCGTTGCGGATGCGGGTCAGCATGTCGGCGATCGGGTCAGAAATCATTGCAGCCGCTCTCCTCACCAACTCGACTTACGTACGCCCGGGATCCGACCTTCGTTGGCCAGATTGCGGAAGCACACGCGGCAAATTTTGAACTTCCGATACACGGCGCGCGGCCGGCCGCACAGCTGGCAGCGGTTCACCTGCCGAACCTTGAACTTCGGCTTGCGCTGGGCCTTGATAATCAGACACGTGCGAGGCATTCGCTTAGCTCCTGAACGGCACGCCGAGCAGGGTCAGCAGCTTTCGCGCCTCGGCGTCGTTCTCCGCCGTGGTGCAGATCGCAATGTTGAGACCCTGTTGAAAATTCACGTTATCCGGATTGATCTCGGGGAAGACGCCGTACTCCGTCAGCCCCATCCCGTAGTTCCCGCGGCCGTCGAAGCCGTTGGGGTTGAGTCCGCGAAAGTCACGCACGCGCGGAATCGCCAATGAAATCAATCGATCCAAAAACTCGTACATCCGCTTGCCGCGCAGCGTCACCATCAAGCCCACGTCGTAGTTCTCACGCAGCTTGAAGTTCGACACGGCCTTGCGCGACTTCGTGCGAATC
>JALHOX010000189.1 GCA_022842805.1 Phycisphaerae bacterium
GGTCGATATCAGCGGCGTCAGCGTTCCCGCCGGCACGCCCCTGACCGGCATCACCGCCATCGAGCTCACGACCGGCCGTGCGCAGGACTATGTCGAGTTCGTTTTCCTGACGCCGCAGGCTCCGAATGTCACGCTCAACACCGGCCTGGGCATCTCGGACGTCAAGTTCATCTACCTGATCGACGCGACCCCGGAAACCGCCAGCAGCAACGTGACGGTGACCGGCAATAGCGCGAACGACCTGGTGAGCTTCACGGTCGAAAGCCGCGCCGCCGGCTTCGCCGCTAACTGGAACGTCTCCGGCGGCGCCGGCAACAACGAAGTGGTCGCCAACATCAACTCGCCGGAAGCGAGCGAGTCGATGTCGATCAGCCTGAACGGCAGCGCCACCACCGGCCAGGACAAGCTGGAGCTCTTCGCGATTCACTCCGCCGCCAGCACCAGTTTCAACCTCGGCGGCTCGCTCGGCTCCAACAGCGACGTCGCGACCGTCCTGGTCGACAGCCTCAACCCCGCCGACACGACGCTGGCCTTCAACCTCAACATGGGCGCTGGCGCCGACGCCTCGAACATCGAATTCATCACCCGCGGCGGCACGGCCAGCGCCAGCGGTTCGCTCCTGGGCGGCGACGGCATCGACGCTCTGACCTTTAAGCTCGAGCAGGACGGCGCGGTCAACGTCACGATCGACGGCGGCGCCGGTAACGACCTGATCGACTACGCCCTGAAGGGCCTCGTCACCGGCACGCCCACGCTGCTGGGCGGCATCGGCAACGACGAGCTGAAGCTGGTCGTCGACGGCCCGCAGCTCGCCACCCCGTTCTTCGACGGCGGTCCGGGCTTCGACATCGCCATCGGCTTCGGCACCTTCGTGAACGTCGAGCAGATCAACTAACGTCTCGCTCGCGGTGAAGTCCCGAAGACATCCTCCGAAGCGAAATCCGCCGCCTTCGAACGCCAACCTCCGGCGTCTCGAAGGCGGTGATTGCGTTTGTTTCGGGAAGGCCGGGCGCTTTTTTTGGGGGGGGGGACGATGGAAACGGATGGGCGCTACAGGACTCGAACCTGTGACATCATGCTTGTAAGGCATGCGCTCTAACCAACTGAGCTAAGCGCCCGTTTGCGGACGATAGTATATCGGTCTGCGGCGGATGGCCGCGCAATCGTTGGTCAGGAAGCACGCATGCCGGATGCAGCGCCAGACAATTCATCACGGCCCACATCGCCCGCAGATCCGGGCGATGTTGCCGCGCTGGCGGCGTTGCGGGCGCAAATCGACGACATCGATACCCGTGTGGTGCGGCTGTTGAGCGAGCGCGGCGAGGCGGCCCGCGCCATCGGCGCGATCAAGAATCGCAGCGGGGCGCCGGTATATTCGCCCGATCGCGAACGCCAGGTGCTCGATCGCATCCGCGCGATGAACGCCGGGCCTTTTTCCGATGAAGTGCTGCTCGCGATCTATCGCGAGCTCATGAGCGGCTCGCTGGCGCTGGAGCGCATGCCGCGGGTCGCGTTCCTCGGTCCGCCGGGCAGTTACTCGCACGTCGCGGCCCGGGCCAAGTTTGGCCACGCGGTGGAACTCGAATCGGTCGCCGCCATTCGCGCCGCATTTCTCGAAGTCGAACGCGGCCACGCCGATTTCGCCATCGTGCCGGTCGAAAACTCGCTCAGCGGCGGCGTGGTCGACACGCTCGACGCGCTGCTCGAAACGCATGCCCGCGTCTGTGCCGAGCATTTTCAGCCGATTCATCACAATTTGCTCTCGCGCGTGCCGCTGGCGGAGATCTCGCAGATTTGCTCAAAGCCCGAGGTTTTTGAGCAGTGCCGGGCGTGGCTGGCGCAGACCGGGCTTGCGATGAAGACCGTCGCCGTCGCCAGCTCCAGCCGCGCCGCGGAGCTCGCCGCCACCGAGCCTGGCACCGCAGCGATCGGCAGCGCGCTCGCGGCCGAGCTGTATGGCGTGCCGATTCAGTTTCGCAACATCGAAGACGACCCGCAGAACATGACGCGCTTTTTCGTCGTTGGGCGCAGCGCCGCGAAGCGCACCGGCGACGACCGGACCGCGATTCGCTTTGACACGGCCCACCAGGCCGGTGCACTGGTCGAGGTGCTCGATGCGTTTCGCCGCGCGTCCGTCAATCTGACGGCGCTCTCCAGTCGGCCCAGCCGCGGCGCGCCATGGCAGTATCGGTTTTACGTCGAGGCGCAGGGCCACGCCGAAGACGCTGCGGTCGCCGGGGCGATTGCAGCCGCAAAAGAGCATTGCTCGCAACTGGTGGTCGTCGGCTCATTCCCGCGTGCCGCCAGCGTCGCCGAATAGCCTCGCCGCGGCGCGTGTCCCCCTCATCGCCCCAACAGCAACTCCAGCACCACGATGTACGCATTCGAAAACGGCTCATCGCGAAAGAAGCGCACCGGCGCTTCGGGGTCGCCGATGAAGGGCCGCAGGGTCCAGCCCATTTGAACGCCGACCACTGCGTAAGTCGCCATCCACCCGCGCAGCGCGAAGCGATGGGCGGGGTCGCGCGCGATCAGCGCTCGGTACTCGCGCTGCATTTTCAGATGCCCGGCGATCGCCGCGATCGCGAACATCGCGGCGTTGAAAAGCAGCGCCGCGCGATAGCTGTCGACCGACCAGTACCAGACCATTGTCAGCGGCGCGAGCGACGCCAGCGCGATGCTCAGGGTCGCCTGCGCCGCCAGCACCGCTTTCAAAGCTGCGGCAAAATCGCCCCGCAGGCCGAGCAGCGTGTTCAGGACGAAAAAAGCGGGTAGGCACAGCGCGGTCGTCGCAAAGAGCAGCAACGGCATCTTCATCGCTGCGAAAAGCGACTGAAGCAGGCGCTGCGGAGAATCGCACGCAAACGAGCCCATGGCGAGGCCGTAGATGGGGCCGGCGATGAGCAGAAACGCCACGATCGATCGCAACGCGCGGCGATCCGCCCGGCCCGGCGGAAAGTCGCCGGCGCCGCGCAGAAAGTCGTCCACAGAGGTAAGCGCGTGCTGCATCGGAGCTTAGTTCTGCGTGTTCTCAAACAGCTTCGGTACAAGGCCGAATATCGCCTGAAGCACGTTGCCGGAGCGTTCGCGAAACCACGTGAACGGCGTGTCCGGATCGCCGATGAACGGGCGCAACAGCCAGCCCATCTGTGAACCAACCAGGGCGTAGATGATCACCCAGATCTGAAAAATCGCCGTGCTCGTGCCCATCACCTGCGGCGTTTCGATCTCGGCGATGCGCGTCAGCGGACCCGGCTCGACAGCTTCGGTCGTGGTTGACGACGTCGCAGCATCGTCGCTGCCGAGCGCGCTCCCGGGCTCACGCGCAGGAGCAGGGTTCGGGGCGTGAAGGGCGACACCCGCCAGCCTTCGCAGCGTGTGCAGCAGAAACGTCAGACCGACCACGCCCGCCAGCCCGAGCAGGCAGACATTGAGCAGCACCATGAAGGGATAGCTGGTTGTGCTAAAGGTAAAAAAGCCCAGAATCGGCCCAAACGATGCTGCGACGGTCACGTTGACGAGTATGGCCGATACAAGCAGACGCAGCGTCGCCCCGATCGTGAGCCGACAGCCGATCAGCGCGTTGAACACATAGAGCGACGGAAAGGTCACGATCAGCGTCAGCAGAAACAACGCCGGCAGCTTGATCATGCACGCCACGATCTGTTGATAGTCCGGCGTCGCGCGGCCGAAGAGCCCGTACCAGCCCATGAAAAAGCCATAACTGGCCGCGAGCAGCGTCGCGAGGAACACAAATTTCCGCAGCGGCAGCCGCAATTCACCGCCGGTCAGCGCCGTGGGCGTGGTGAGTTGCCCGCGCAGCAATTGATCAAGTTGTGTAAACACTCGTTCTCCCACGTTTGCGAGCTTGGATTGCGGGAAATGATTCGGTCCGCCTCCGCTCATCGCATCCTACGCCAGGCGCAGATTCCCGGTTCAACCGTTCTTACAGAATCGCGCAATCGCCTGCGATGAAACAAAGACGGCGTTCGCCTTGCGAGCGAACGCCGTCTCCTGAATCTGGGGCCGATGGTTCGAAACTGGGCGCGGCATTCAACCGATTGCCGCCGAGTCTCGCGTCTGTCGCCACGACCGTCGACCGGCTGGGGTCGGCGGTCGCTGCCAACGCGGCGCTAGTTACTCGGCGTCGCCGGGTCGTCGACGCGGAACGAAGCGGGCGCGGTCGACGTATGGTCCGGGGCCGCGGTGGCCAGGTCGGCATCGATGTAGGCGAAGATGTAATACACACCTTCGGCCAACGAGTTGGGAATGCGGAATTGGAACGTGTCCTGCACGCCGTCGGCGCCGGCGTCGCGGTTGTTGAGGATTTCGAGCTCGGGGTCGTCGGTCTCGGCGCCTTCCAGTGGATTCGGATCGTCGTCAATCACGATGCGGATGACGGCGTTGTCGTCCGGGTCGTCGTCGCGCCACGTGATCGTCAGGAACTGCCCCGGCGTCAGCGTCTGCACCGTCGCCGGCGTCTGCAGCGCGATCAGCGGTTGCGTGAGCGTGTCGCGGCGGAAGACCAGCGCTTCGGAATCATCGACCGTCGGCGTGCCCGTGCCGATGCTGGAGACGAAGAACAGGCGATAGATGACGTTGCTCACCGGGTTGCCGTCGGCGTCGTTGCCGTCCCAATCGAAGCTGGTGGTCTCGGTGCCCGAGGGAATGAGGCGCTGGCTCAGGACCGTGATTTCGTTGCCGTTGGCGTGGTTGTCGTCGGTGTCGATGCCGACGTCCAGCAGTGCATCGGCCGTGCGATTGACGCCCAGCGTGATGCCAAAGGTTGCGTCGGTGGTCAGGAACGTGTCGTCGTCTTCAGGAATGGTGAAGCCGAGCTCGTCCGGGTCGGGCTGATCGGGCACGGTGATGACAAAGGTCGACACGACCTCAATCGGTTCGTTCACGCCGTCGTCGACAATCGCGATGACGCGATACTCGCCGGCGTCGACGCGGGCGTTGCTCGTGTTGCGGCCCGACCAGTCAAACGTCTGCTCTTCGTCGTCTTCGCTGTCGTTCAGCGCGCGATCATTGAGGATCTGCACGCGGTTGTCCGTCGTCGTCAGGTCATCGGGATCGACGAACAGGTCGATCTGCGCGTCGCCTTCGGGGTCGATGCCCGACCAGGCCAGTTCGACCGGGTCGGTTTCCGGTAGCGTCGTATTCGTCGTCGGCCGCGTGAAGGCGAACGTCGGGGCCGCGTCAATCGTGACCTGCCCCGTGGCGACCGCGTCGCGCGAGTTGCCGTTGGCGGTCACGCGGGCCCGAATCGAGTACACGCCCGCGCCGAAGCCCGCCGTGTCCCAATCGGTGGTGACAGTCCCCGTGCTGCCGTTCACGCTCAGGCCTTGCGCCAAAAAGGTCTCGGCTCCGTCGTCATTGGCGCGGACGAAAATGTCCACCGAACCCGGATCGCCGGTCCGGTTCAGGGCGCTCCAGCGAATGTTGACGATCGTGCCGCTCGCGACGCTGGCTGCGTTGCGCGGCGAATCAATCGTCACCCCCAGCGTGTTCGCCGTGGGCGGGTCCGGAAATCCGCCGTTGCCGTCGTTCTGATTTGGAAAGCCGAAGAAGTCGACGCAGGCCGCAAAGGGCAGCAAACCCAATGCGAGCACGACAGGCAGCGCGATGCGGCGCAGGCTCATGAGTGGTCCTTCCGGCGTCCGACAAACGCTCCGCGCCCCGATCGAGTGACGCGACGGGGCCGGGAGGTCGCGGGCCTAAGCCCAATTATTCGGGGGAACAGGTGCCCGTCAAGCAGGCGAGGGGCGACCCAGCCGCTGTTCAGCGAGCTTGTCGCGGGGTGCGCGCGGTCTGGTCTCGGCTCGGCGCTTCACGGGATGGTCCGTGCCGTGCGGCACGCGCTCGTGTTTCCAAGGACGCTCGTCGGCCGCTCAGGATGGATCCGCCGTCAGCGCCGGCCCGGTGTCGACGACCTCGAAATCCCGCCCGTAAACCTGCTTCAATTGCCGCAGTTCGTCATCATTCCAGCGCGCGTCCGGCGCACCCGACACATACCAATTCGAACCGTTGTCGGCCACGATCATGCCATAGCGCTTCATCGCCCGCAGAATCACCTGCACGTTCGCGCTGAATCCGCTGATATCAAAATCCGCTTTTAATCGCACCCGCAGCCCCATCGGCGGCAGATTCGGATCGGTGTTGCTGCTCGCGAAATGCGTCGCCGGCAGAATCGCCGCACGCTGCGAACGACTGACGGTGAATCGCAGCGCGTGGCGAATTTCGCCCTGCTCGACCACTTCGTCGTAGCGCACCAGTCCCGGAAAGATCGCGAGCCCCGCCGCGTCGGCCGAGGTCCAGCCCCACGGGCGGCGGTTGTTCGACGTGAGATCCCAAATCGCGCCCGACCCGGCGCTCCACGTCCCGTCATCCTGCGGATACGCCGCGAACAGCTCGTAGAGCTTCTTGGCCTGCATATCGAGCAGAATCACATGCCGGTCGCCGCTGCTGTTCGGGCCGCCCTCGATCAACACGTCTAACGGAATCGGATAGGGCCCCGCATCGCTCTCGTCGGCATAGTCGAACGAGACATTCACCCGCGGCGTCGAGGAATCGACCAGGGTGTAGGGAATGCCGATCGGAGCGCCCTCCCATTCGGTGCCAAAGTCGGGGTGCAATCCGCGCTCCGCCCCGATGCTGGCGATGAAATTCGCCGAGTTGGCGTGGACCGGATAGGCCGAGACATCGGTATTCCAGGGATTGTCCGCGGGGAACACCTGTAAGCCGCTCGCGCTCTCCGATTCGCTCACGCCCGACCCGCCCGCGGGAACATCAGAA
This sequence comes from Phycisphaerae bacterium, assembly GCA_022842805.1. GTDB lineage: Bacteria > Planctomycetota > Phycisphaerae > UBA1845 > Fen-1342 > JALHOX01. The sequence goes on from JALHOX010000189.1 coordinate 6,799, forward strand.
ATCGCCCCGTCGCCGGCTCCGCCCGCGCCGCCGACATTCGTCGTGTCCGAGTTCGGGCAGCCGCCCAGCGCCAGGCAGGCAACACCCAACCCCGCGACGATCGACAGCCGGCCACAACGGATGAGGAGATAGTTTTTCACTCTTGAATTCTTGCAATTCCGTGGCATCGCCGCTTCGCGAATCGTGCGCGATGCCCGCGCGCCCATAATTATTCCCGCTGCATTGTGGCAAGTTCGACAAGGGATTCGCCACCAATGGTCGAGCGGCCCGGAAGAGTTCGCCGATCGCAGTAGCGGCCGGCGTCCTCGTCGGCCTGCGAGCCGCAGGCCGCTACTGTTCGTCGGTCTTTGAGCCGCAGGCCGCTGCGAGGTGCAAACGCTCGCGACAAATCGCTGCTCCGTTTGGAATCGCCCGCTTCGCCCGTTGCCGCCGCCCGCAGTGTTGCTTCTAATGTGTAAATGCGCCGCATTCGCCGCGACGCACACATGATTCGAGGGAGCAGCCACCGATGATCCTCGTCAACACCGAGACAATCCCCGGCCGCACGATCGTGCAGGTCAAGGGCCTCGTGCAGGGCAACACCATCCGCGCCAAGCACTTCGGCCGCGACATCGCCGCCGGATTTAAGAACCTGATCGGCGGCGAGCTGAAGGGCTACACCGAGCTGCTGACCGAGGCCCGTCGCCAGGCGCTGGAGCGCATGATCGGCCAGGCCCACGAGCTGGGCGCCAACGCCGTCGTGAACGTGCGTTTCACCACCAGCTCCATCACCCAGGGCGCCGCCGAGCTATACGCCTACGGAACTGCCGTCACCGTGGAGTAATCAGCCATGCCGTTCTGGTTAGAAATGGTGATCCAGTTCGCCCCCGTGGTCGTTCTGCTAACGCTGGGCTACTTCGTCGGCACCTGGCGTGAGCGGGCCCACTTCCGAGCGCTGGCCCGCCGCGAGGCTGAGCTGCGCGACATCCTCGTCGTCAATCTCAAAGCCGTCACCCGCCCCGAGACGGTCGCTAATGCTGAGATCGTCATGTCCGAAGCCGTCATCGCCACCGACTATTTCAAAGGCTTCGTCGCGGGCTTCCGCAACTTCATCGGCGGTCGCGTCACCTCCTACGAATCGCTCATGGAGCGCGCCCGGCGCGAAGCGCTGCTGCGCCTGCTGGATCAGACGCGCGCCATGGGCGCCAGCGAGCTTTGGAATGTTCGCTTTGAAACCGCCAATGTCCTGAAGCAGAACGGCGGCGGTAACTCGCCCGCTGTCAGCGTCGACGTCATCGCCAGCGGCACCGCCATCACCCGTCGCGCGGGCTAGCCGTGTTTGGTTTTAAGCCTAAACCCAAGCACTCGGTGTTCGACGAACCGCACCTGCGCGGCAAGGCCCAGATCGACCCCTCCGAGGCGCGGGCCGCGAAAAAGCTGGATCGCGAAGCGCAGCACGCCGCCGCCCACCCCAGCGCCGAAACTCCGCGCGACAGCATCTACGACGAGCCCGATTTCCTTCCCGATCGGCCGAGTGAGCTGATCGATCAGGATTGGACCTGCTCGCGCTGCGGCTACAACCTGCGCGGGCTCATGACCGGCCATCCCTGCCCCGAATGTCGACACATCGAGCTTTACCGTCCGCCTCCGACCGACCGTCCCACATATTCCACCTGGTTGAGCAAGCGCGCCGCCACCGTTTCAGATGCGTCCGGCTGGCGCACCGCGTTCCTCGACGCGCTCGCGGGCGGGCCGTGGGCGGTGCTCGGGGCGTTCCTGTCGGCCAATGGCTGGGGCATGGCCGCGACGCCGCTCATGGGGTTGATCTTCTTTGGTCCGCTCTCCGAAGAGGTG
>JALHOX010000190.1:0-5960 GCA_022842805.1 Phycisphaerae bacterium
CAGACCGGCGTCGAGGCGAAGGACGAATACGTCGATTTCGTGCTCGGCTACCTGAAGAACGGGCAGCACGCCCCCAGCGACCGGCCCGAGGTGCAGCAGTTCCTCGACCGCCTGCGGCCCTACATGGGCGAGGCCCTGCCCAACAACGCCGAAGAACTGACCCGCGAACTCGAACGCGCCGCCGACGCCGCCCGCAAGAACGGCGTGGCGCACGCCAACGGCGTTCATTCGTAGAGCGCAGCCCCCGTCAGCCATCGCAAGCCGCCGCGCGATCCTTTGGGGAGGACCGCGCCGCTTCGTCTCCGCCTTATCATGCTGCATCCTGATTTGACCTGATCGGAAGGATGCTCGGAGATGGAAGACTTATCCGCAATACGAAACATCGGCGTCGCGGCCCATATCGACGCCGGCAAGACCACCACCACCGAGCGCCTGCTGTTCTATAGCGGCCGCATCCACAAGATGGGCGATGTCGACGACGGTAATACGACGACCGACTTCGACCCCGAAGAGCAGCAGCGCGGCATCACCATCTACAGCGCCGCCGTCACCTTCACCTGGCGCGAATGCCGCGTGAACCTGATCGACACGCCGGGCCACGTCGACTTCACGGCCGAGGTCGAGCGCAGCCTGCGCGTACTCGACGGCGCCATCGTGGTCTTTGACGCGCGCGAGGGCGTCGAGGCGCAATCGGAAACCGTCTGGCGACAAGCCGACAAGTATCGCGTGCCGCGCGTTTGCTTCATCAACAAGATGGACAAAGTCGGGGCCGATTTCAGCTATTCCGTCAACTCGATCCGCGAGCGGCTGCACGGCAACCCGATCCCGATTCAGATCCCCATCGGCAGCGAACAGACCTTTAAGGGCGTGATCGATCTGATCGAGATGCGGGCCTGCCTCTTTGCGGGCAACGCCGAGGAGACGAACTACGCGGTCGCGCCGATCCCCGACGATTTGAAAGACGAGGCCGCGAAGTATCGGCACGAACTCGAAGAGCGCGTCGCCGAGTTTGACGATGGGCTGATGGCCAAATATCTCGAAGGCAAGCCGCTGGAGCCGGCCGAAATCCGTGCTGCACTGCGAAAAGCCACCATCAGCCGCCAGTGTCAGCCCGTGCTCTGCGGCTCGTCGCTTAAGTTCATGGGCGTGCAGCTCGTGCTCGACGCCGTGTGCGACTATCTGCCCTCGCCGCTCGATGTACCGCCGATCGAAGCCCACGACCCGCGTAAGGCCGATCGAATCGTGAAGCGCAAGTGCGACCCCGATGGGCCGCTGGTCTGCCTGGTCTTCAAAGTCATCGCCGAGCCGCACGGCGACCTATTCTTCCTGCGGATTTACTCGGGCACGCTCAAGGCCGGCAGCCGCGTGCTGAATGTCGGTCGCGACCGCAAAGAAAATCTGCCGCGGATGTTCCGCATGTTCGCCAAGCGCCGCGAGCAGATCGAGAGCGCGAGCGCCGGCGACATCGTGGCGGCGATCGGGCTGAAGGAGACGCTGACGGGCGACACGATCTGCGAATCGGCCGGCGGCGAAGCGGTGCTGCTGGAGAAGATCGAGTTTCCCGAAACGGTCATCAGCATGTCGATCGAGCCGCAGTCGTCGAAGGATCGCGACAAGCTGATCGACGCGCTCAAGATGCTGAAGCGCAGCGACCCGACCTTTGACTACCGCGTTGACGACGAGACCTCGCAAACGCTGATCAGCGGCATGGGCGAGCTCCACCTCGAAGTCATCACCCATCGCCTCGAACGCGACATGAACGTCGCCGTTCGCGTCGGCAAGCCGCGCGTCGCCTATCGCGAGACGATCACGACCAGCGCCGAGCACGAGTTCATCTTCAACCGGCAGGTCGGCGGATCGATGGCCTATGCCCGCGTGAAGCTGCGCGTCGACCCGCACACGCCCGAGCCGGGCAAGGAACACTTTGTCTTCGTCAACGCGCTGCCCGAAGAGCGCATCAAGACCCGCGAGCACGTTCTGGCGATCGAGTCCGGCGTGCGCGACGCGTCGCGCAGCGGCGTGCTCGGGGCCTATCCGCTGATCAATCTCAAGGTGACGCTGCTCGACGCCGAGGAACGCACGGGCGAAAGCTCGCCGGTCGCGTTCGAAAGCGCCGCCGGGCAGGCGGTATCGCAAGCGCTGGAGAAGGCGAGTCCGGTGTTGCTCGAGCCGATCATGAAGGTCGAAGTAGTGACGCCGCCGGATTATTTCGGAGCGATCAACGGCGATCTGATGACACGCCGCGCGATGATCACCAATACAAGTCTGCGCGGGCCGAATCATGTGATCGACGCGGAGGCGCCGCTGGCGAGCATGTTCGGCTACTCGACGGCGGTCCGCTCGCTGAGCCAGGGTCGCGCGAGCTACGCGATGGAGCCGCTGCGCTATGAGCCGATGCCGCAGAGCGCGGCGCAGCGGGTTTTGGGGGGATATTGAGAGCCGGTGACAATTTCCGGCCGAATACCTATTGCAATTTGCTAATGCATCGATAGACTTTTTCGTGAGTTTCCCATTGCAAGTCGCGTGGGTATTGTTCCTCGTTTTCGAAAGGAGTTGCGTAATGCTTCGAACTGATATCTCGGCGTCGCAACTCGTCCTCGCTGCAATTTCGTTCCCGCGGTAGATCGTTTTCGGGGACGGCATCGAGCTGGGGCGGGTTTTTCGTACAAGCAACTGGTGATTCGCGGCGGATGAGAGTTCGCCACGAGCGTGGAATCCGCGCGCCGGCGTCGAGGAGCTTTCAATCCTCGGCCGTGCGCGCTGATGCCGGAGAAAATATGTCTACTGATTCTGGATAAAGTCATGGGCAATTTGCTACAAGAAAAGTTTGCGAATATTGGTGCGCGCGTACTCGTCGGCGAATCGCCGGCGAAGTCGCGCCGCTCGGAGCGAGGCATCGAGCTCAACGTCGGCAGTGACCGGAAGGGCGAATTCTTCGACCTGACGGTCGATTCGAGACGATTTGGGCTTGAAGTTCTCGACGTTCAGCCGCGGCTGCGACATCTGCTGCTGATGGCACGGGCCAAGGACGGCGGTGACAAGGAGAAGTTCCTCTGCGGACACGACGAGCGACATTGGTTCGTCGCGGCGGTGCCACCGGGAAGTGCTTCTAACGTCATCACCGCGATGGAAGCTTTGAAGCCGCCGGCGGTTGTTGCAGCGCAAGCGCGGCATGGGCTCAGCGCTTCGGACCGGCTGGGCCGACGAAACGCGGCCTACGTTCGTCAGGGCGAGTGGTTCTTTGTTCCGGTTCCCGAGTTCGTCCCGGTCAACGGCACGATTCTGCCGAACGAGCCGATACGGCGCGGGCGCGGCAAGGCACATTGGGTGGAGTTCCTGGCGCGCGTGGGCGGTGAAACCGTCTATGTTTCGCGGCACTACCCCCAGGGTCTCACGGAGGAGAAGTACCGCCTCATGCTCGCGCGTCGGCCGCATCTGAGAAACGAGGCGTGGCGCACCATGCGGCGCGGCGCGGGCGTGTACGCCCGCGGACGCGTTCGACATCCGGACCACAAAACGATCGTGCTGGGGTGCTGGCATTCGGTGTTCATGAACACCGAGAGTGAGGCACCCGCAATGCGCAGCGTAGTGTTCTTGGACTAGACGTGGCGAGCGCACAAGGCGGCGGCCCGCGCTGATCGAGAATTTCGATCGGCGCGGGCGCCGGCCGTCACGCCCGGCCGGCTGCGCTGCTCAGCTGGCGGAGTTTCACGCGCGGGAACGCCGATCCGGGTGACGTGCCTGTCTGGCGGGTTGGACTTCCGCGCCCGTCTTACGATGCGAACAACACGCCAGATGAGCGACGGCATTGTCTGGAGAGCGCGAGCATCGCCTGTCGCTCGGCTCGCCGAAGCCGACGACAGTTCTCGCACCCATAAACGTAAGAGGCGGGTGGAACCCGCCCTACGCGTTCGGCTCGCGCGCTACTTCGCCAATTCCCGGCAAAATCGCCGCTCCGCACTCCGGGCAGTTGTCTATTCCAGCATCCATCTGCACCCGCAAGTCGTACCCGCAATCGACGCAAGCCAGCGGCGCATGCTCATCGGGTAGGAGGAAGTGAACCACCATCAGCACTGCGACGGTCGCGGCATAGAAGACGCCGAATGCCGCCGCGGGAAACGTCAGCAGCGCGCCGAGAGTTGGGACGAGCGACGCCAGGACGATCAGCAACGCGGCGCGCGGAATCGATTTTCGCGCCACGACGCCGACGTAAAACGGCGCCAGCAATAGAGCACTGAGAAGCCCCACGATCAGCACGACGTCGGCCCACTGCAGAATTCGCTCCAGCGTCAGTCGCCCGCCGAAGATGTACTGGTTACCCAGCGCGAGCCCGAGGCAGCTCAGGCATGCGCCCAAGAGTTGGTGCAACAGCACAACCAGCAACGCGCGGTCCATCTGCTCGGTCGGTCGCATGTCCTCCATCCACGAACGCCCGGGCGAAAAGCCGGATCGGAACTCCGGCTCCATCACGCGGATCGGTTCGCCGCACTCCGGACAGTGCTCGCTACGCAGTCGAAGCTGCGCTCGCAGGTCGTAGCCGCAGCGTTCGCATCCGCAGCGCGGCCCACGCAGCGGCGGCGACAGCAACCAGGCGAGGGGCAGCGCGGCGACGGCCGCGGGCAGGATTCCCGCCAGCGCGAGGTTGGAGGAGAAGAAGTTGGCCGCGAGCGTCCAGACAACCGTCACCAGCAGGATGATTGCGATGCCGATGGGAATCGACCGCCGCCGCAATGCGATGACGAAGGGCAGTGCAAAAGCGATGGACATCGGAATGCCGGAGCACGCCGCCCATGTGAAGCCGACCAGCAGCGCGTGAATTGGGCCGCGGACGCCGCCGGGGCCGGCGATCGTGCCGACGAGGATCGCCGACGTGACCACGGCGACGGCGAGGCCGGTCAGAATGCCGGCATTAAACAGCGTGCCGATGCGATTTCGCGTTCGATCGACCACGCATTCATCGTATGCAATCCGATGAACGAACGCTGCGGCGGGGCATTCGCGCTACGGCTCCGACCCCGCCGCCCGCAACTGCCACTCGGCGATCAGGTCCGCGTCGGCGGCGTGGTCGGTGTAAAGCTCGACCAGCGACAAAGCGGCGTTAGTCGCGTTGGTCGACTGGGGCCCCTCGGTCGCGCGCGAAATGCGATAGCCGTCGAGCAGCAACGATTCCGCTTCCTCATCGCAACCCAGCAGTCGCAGGCAGTTTCCCAGCCGGCCGCGATAGAGGCCGATGTAGGGGTGATCGGTCGGCAAATAGGCCTCGCCGCCGGCGACCGCCGCGCGATGCAGCGGCTCGGCCTCGGCGGGCCGACCCATGCGATCGTAAATCGTCGCGAGGTTGCTGCGCATCGAGATCAGCGTCGGGTGGTTGGGCTCGATCTGCGTGGGGCCGATTCGCAGCCCCTCTTCGAGCAGCGCCGCGGCCTGCTCGTGCTGCCGCAGGAAGCCGCGCATGGTGGCGAGATTGTTGAGCGTCAGGAGCGTGCTGGGGTGCGCCGAACCCAACATGCGGCGGCGCGCGGCGAGCACCTGCTCATAGAGCTGCACGGCTTCGTCGTGTCGGCCGAGCGACCGCAAGGTCGTCGCCAGATTGCCCAGCGCCGATTGCGTGGTCGTGTGGTCTTCGCCGTGCAGCTTTCGCGCCAGGGCCACGGCCTGCTCCTGCAGCGGCAGCGCCTCGGCCAGCTTGCCGCGCTCGCGCAGCACCATTGCCAGCGAGTTCATCCAGTGGGCGGTCGATTCGTTTTCGGGGCCCAGCACGCGCAGCGCGTCCTCGTAGGTTTCGCGCAGCAATCGCTCGCTCTCCTCCGGTCGATTCATCGTCAGCAGCGTCGTGCCCAGATTGCCGCGGGCGGTGATCGTCTCCTTGTGATCGCGGCCGACGGCGCGCTCGTAATATTCGAGCGTGATGCGGGCCAGCTCAGACGCCTCGGCCGGGCGACCTGTCGTTTGATAAATGC
>JALHOX010000190.1:5970-8617 GCA_022842805.1 Phycisphaerae bacterium
CGCGCCAACTCGCCGCGCACAAAAAACGCATCGCGATGGTCTTCGCCCAGCTTGGTGCGAATGATCTCGTAGGCCGCGAGGAACTGCGCCTCGGCCAGCCCGGGCTTTCCCAGCTCGAGATAGGAGCGCCCCAGCGTGATATGCAGCGGAGCGCGCACTTCGGGCTGATCCTCAAAGCGGCTGTTGAGTCGGGCGGCCGCCCCGTCGAGCACCTCCGCCACTGTCACTTCGCGACCTTTTTCATCGGGCCGGACTGCGGCAAGCAGATCGTCATTCAAAAAGTCGTTTACCGCTTCGGCGATGCGCGTCTGCTTCTCGGCCTCCACGCGGGCGGCTTCGGCGGCGCGCTGAGACGTTTCGGCCGTCGCGAGCGCGGTCTGCGCCTCGCCGCGAAGCCGGGCTTCATTTTTGTAGAGATAGGAGAGCAATACGACCGAGTAGACCCCGGTCGCCAGCAGGAGCGCAGCGGCCGCCGCCTTGCCGCGATGGCGATGGATCGCTTTGCGCAGGACATACCACGCGCTGTCGCGCTTGGCCTCGATCGCGTCGCCGCGGAGATAGCGTTCCAGCTCGCGTTGCAGATCGCCGGCGCTTTGATAGCGCTCGTCGGGCTTCTTTCGCAGGCAGCGGGCCACGATCGCGCTGAGGTCGTCGTCGACGGCGCGATTCAACCCGCGGACCGAGGGCGGATCGGTCTGGCAGATGCGCTCCATCGCTTCGCGCAGCGGTCCGCTCACGTCGTAGGGCCGCCGGCCCGTGAGCGCCTGAAACAGCATCACCCCCAGCGAGTAGACGTCGGTGCGGATATCGAGTTGCTCGGGCCGGCCCTCGACCTGTTCCGGACTGGCCCAGGGCAGCGAGCCGACGAAGTCGCCCGTCAGCGTGTGCCCCGCGCTCGAACCGTCCAGCTCTTTCACCTTCGCCAGCCCGAAATCCAGGACGTGCGGCTCGCCCGCGTCGTCGACGCGCACGTTGCTCGGCTTCAGGTCGCGATGGGTGACGCCGCGGAGATGGGCGACGCTCACAGCGGCACAGATCTTGGCGAACATGCGCGCCCGATCGCGGATGTCGGGCTTGTGGCGATCGAGGTATTCGTCGAGGTTGCAGCCGTCGACGTAATCCATGATGTAGTAGAGCAGGCCGCGAGTCTGGCCGCTGTCGAGAATCGTGACGACGTTGGTGTGCTTGAGCTGGCCCAGGATGTGGACCTCGCGCTCGAAGCGCGCCAGCACGCTGGTGTTGGCGGTCGAGGGCAGCCGGATCACCTTGATCGCCACGTCGCGCTGCGTGCCGTTCTGGCGGGCGCGATAGACGACGGCCTGTCCGCCGCGGCTGATCTCGCCCATGAGCTGATAGCCCGGCAGGGCCTCGCGCAGCGGATGCTCGTCGAGCACGCTGCCCGGGCCCGAGGCCACGGTCGGCCAATCGGCGGCCCGCTGATGATGCCGTTCAAATTCGGCCCGGGCGGCGTCGATCCAGAGGTCATGGCGCGGGTCGGATGAGGCGTGGACGGGCTGTTTGGCGGACATCGCGGGCACCCTTCTGCGAACCACAGCGAACACGCAACGCGGACGATCTGCAAGAGATGGTGCGACGACGGCGGAGAACACTCACGCCGCCCGAACTATTTTTGCCGCGGCGGATTGCGTCCCGACATTCCGCGGACCGGGGCGACTTCGGAGTTCCGGGCCGACAGACGCAGGGGGCAATATCGCCGCTCTGCGAGCTGAAAATCGCGGCACTCGACAGCTTGCAAGCCGCAAGCCGCAAGCCGCACGGGAAAGCGGAGTACATGTCCGCCTGATGCGGCTGGGTTCGCGATTCACATTCTACGGGTTATCTGACAGTTGCCCGCCTCCAAGCCACCGGCGGCACGCCATAGGCCCGGCGAAAGGCGTCCGTGAAGTGGCTTTGGCTGCAGAAGCCGCAGTCGAGCGCGACCGTCGTCGACGAGGCGCCCTCGGCCGGCCGTTCCAGCGCCGCGGCCAGTCGCAGCCGCGTCAGATACTGATGGATCGTGATCCCGGCATCGGCGCGAAACAGCCGGCAGAGGTGAAAGACCGAGAGGCCGACGGCATCCGCCGCCTGATCGAGCGAGACGGCGCGCGTCGCGTTGGCGGCCAGCCAGAGCTTGGCGGCGTCGGCCGCCTCCGCGGCCCGGGGGTGGCGGCGGATCCGATGCTCCCCGCTCGCGCCGCGGGTACGAAAGACGTCTTCGAGCAACTCGTGCAGCAGGTCGAGGAACTGCTCTTCGACCCAGAGCGAATCGGTTTCGGGTTGAATTCGAACGCGCTCGTACAAGCGACGCTGCCGCGCGTACCAGTTGGGCACGCAGCGCCCGTGGCCGAACGGCAGAATTCGCCGGCCGCGCTCGTCGACCGCGGGATCGAACTCTCGCACCGCGTCGCGCAGTACATCCGGTCGCACCGCGAACCACTCGCATTCGTCGCCGCGCGGCGTGAGCAGGTCGGCGTGATAAAGATCATCGTCGTTGTAGAGCATCACGACCGTGGGATCGGCGATTACGGGCTTGTCGGTCTGGCTGCGAATGCCGACGTGCACGCGCGGAAAGACGATGCAGCCGCCGTCGATGCGGTTCTCCCGCGTCCACCGCGCATGGCCGGGCGGCGCTCGAAACTGCCCGATC
>JALHOX010000191.1:0-6117 GCA_022842805.1 Phycisphaerae bacterium
GATCGTGCCGGCGGCGGAGTTCGTCGAGCGCGTTTCGGCGGCGGCGGCGGCGCGGCGCGACAAGAACTTTCTGATCATTGCACGGACCGACGCGCGCGGCGTGACGAGTTATGACGACGCCGTGGCGCGGGCGAACGCGTATCTGAAGGCCGGTGCGGATGCGATTTTTCCCGAGGCGCTGCAGGACCGCGAGGAGTTTGCGCGGTTCGCCAAAGATGTGAAGGCCCCGCTGCTGGCGAACTTGACGGAGTTCGGCAAGACGCCCTTCCTGAGCGTGGCGGAGTTTGCCGCGTTCGACGCAGCGCCCGGCTGCGGCTATCGGCTGGTGATCTTCCCGGTGACGCTGCAGCGCGTGGCGATGCGGGCGATGGAAAAGGCGCTCGCCGCGATCCGCGAGAGCGGCACGCAGAAGAGCGTGGTCGATCAGATGCAGACGCGGCAGGAGCTTTACGATCTGCTGGGCTACAAGCCGTAGGGGAATGTCGAATAGCGAATTGAAATCCAAAAAGCGAAAAGCGAATTGAAGATCCGCGTGGAGGCGGCCTCTTCAATTCGCTAGTCGCTATTCGAAATTCGCTATTCGAATCTGAAACTTGCCCGTCGTTACTTCGGCGAGCCGTTGCCCGTGACCGTCGCACCCTCCGGCAGATCGACGTCGATCTCGCCGGTCTTGTCGTCGACGCGCACCTTCACCGCGCCCGGGAGGTCGGGGATTTGGTGCATTCCGCCGGCGGCGCTCTGCGAAGCGGCGAAGATCAGCTTCGCGACGCGTTCTTCATTCGCGCCGTTGCTCTGGCGCACCGACAGCGCGATGCGGCCCGCGTCGTCGACGCTGATCTCGGGCTTGCCATTGAGCAGGCTTGCCGGCAGCGTCGGATGGACCAGGACGCGCTCTTCGGGGTTGCCGTCGAAGCCGGCGACGACGATGTGCAGCGTGCCCATCTCGGCGCCTTCCTCGCGATCGACGTGCATCGTCACCCGACGATCGGCCTCGGCCCAGGTCGCGAAGACCGGCAGCTTCTGCACCTGGTCGAGCGGCATCGCATCGGCGTCGTCGACGTTGATCGACATCGACTGGCGGCGCGATTCAACGATTTCCTCGCTCTCCTCGCCGGGGCTGGCGGTGCGCATCACGATCTTGGTCTTGTTGCCGCCCGGGAGGGTCTCGGCGTTGACATCGACGGTCGTGTTGCCGCCATCGGCGCGAACGATGTTGATCGTGCCGCTGCCGCCGTCGTCGACGGCGAAGCTGTGGGTTTGGCCACCGACATTGATGTTGATGAACCAGGTTCGCAGCGCGCCGATTCCGCCGCTGGCCGCGAAGCCGACGCCGGCGAGGGCGAGAACACCGACGCTCGCGGCGGCGATGGTCATGTTGCGCGAGCGGCTCTTGGCGCGATGAGCTTCGAATTCTTTCATGAGCTTTTGTTCCTGCTGAGGGCTAAAGGGGGATGCAGTCCAATCTTCGGACCGCAGACAATCCAAAGCGCTGTCGACGGGATCACGACCGTTCACAGCTCGTACCTCCTCGACTCCAACCGCCGGCGCAGATGTTCGCGCCCGCGGCTGAGCCGCGACTTGACCGGTCCTTCGCTGCATCCGAGCGCCGTTGCAACGTCGCTTACCGGTAGGCATTCGAGATAGTGCAGCGCGATCACGGTTTGATACTTGGTAGGAAGCGTCAGCAAAGCCGCACGAACCGTCGCGCGGCGATCTTCCGAAATTTGTTTTGCGTTCGAGGCCGGGTCGACGTTCGCACAACTCAGTTGGGCGAAGGCCCTGCCGCGCTCGCGGCGAGCCCAGCGATTGACCCGGTTGGACGCCAGCCGATAGAGCCAGGCTCGCAGCGGCAGCCCCTGCGGCCGGTAGCGCCGCAGATATTGCAGCGCGGCGGTGAAAACATCGGCCACGAGGTCGTCGGCCACGTGCGAGTCGCCGACGCGTCGATAGATGTATCCGGCGATGGCCGGGTGATGTTCACGATAGAGCGGCCCGAACTGGGCCGGGTCGCGCTGGGCGATCGCGATCAGCCGCAACTCGGCGGCGGCGGGCGATTCGTCGGGCGCGGCGCTGTTCATGGCGGACGGGGCGTCGGTCTCGGACGTTCGGGTGGTCCGGGGCGGCTGGGGTCGGAAGTCTGCCCGCGGCTGGCTCCACCATCCATGGTTGGGCAGGGTTTCGACTTTGTCCGCCATAGTCCCAGAATCCTTTAGAAGCCGACGCCGGCCCGAGGCCGGTGTGCGTATTCAGGAGGTATAAGCCGCCGACGGAGTCCGCGGTTCCGGAATTCTCGTCGGATCGCGAGAAGTGCGAAAAGGCGGCGATTATTCTGCCGCTCGCGGCGCCGGCGGCGGATGAAGCGCGGGCGCGGCCCGGGTCAGTAGCCCAATCGGCAGAGGCAGAGGATTTAAAATCCTCTCAGTGCGGGTTCGAGTCCCGCCTGACCCAGTTCACCACTTTTCAATTGGTCGTGCGATTCGGCAACGGGCGGCAAGGTCATGTGCCGACTGCACTTATCACTTTCGATTAAATTCTGGCGCGGCTTGGCGCAAGCGGTTGCGGCGTGTTGCTGCGCCGCATTTTGCGCCGCCTCAGATTGCGGGAAGTCCTTTTCGGTCGGAGAGTTGGGCCGCTCTCCCTGTGTTTTCGCCGCCGTCTCTGCGCTTGCTTCCGAGCCGTTCTCGCGATTGGGGTGCACGGGGGCCGCTTGCTGCGGAATTGCGCTGGGACGGCCCGAACTCATCCCATCGAGGTTCGAAGGAACGGCGACCGGGCGCCCAGCCCCGCGTTCGAAGTGTTCGTCCGTGACTTGCAGGTAGTGCTTCGCGGCAACCGCCTGCGAGTTGCCGATCCACGCGCAAACCACATGCAGCGGAAAAGACTCCGTCAGTTCGGTTTCACGACTCGATCGGAGGTTCTGCCACAGCTTGGGCCATGGCTCTAATCCGGCGCGCTTGATGATCTTCGTCAGCGTCGTTCGCAGATTTTGAGCGGCTGACCTTAGTTCGGTGAAAACACGCACGCGCTCTGGTGGAGCCTCGGCTCTGGCTTCCTCGAGATAGGGCCGCAGTTCCGGGAACAATGGGATCTGACGCAGTTCTTTTCCTGCGTGGTGCTCGGTTTTTGGAGAGTGGATCGTAATTCGCTCGTTGATCCAGTCGACATGGCCCCATTCCAAGTCGACGGCTTCAGAGGGGATTCGCACTCCGCCGAAGCGCGCGAGTGCAAACAACAGGCGCCACTCGGCGTTCGGCGATGCACCGAGCACTTTGGTTGCCTCATCCTTCGTTATGAATCGGAACCGGCTGGGATTGGCCCGGACAGCGACGGTCAGGTCCTCAAACGGGTTCCCGGCAACCAGTTTCTTGCGAACAGCCGCACGAAAGAATTGCTTCGCAATCGCGCAGCGGCGCCGAGCTGTGTTCTCGGCTAATTCCTGATCTTGTTTGAGCCAAAGTCGCCATGCATCGGCGTCACCGGGCGTGATGTCGCGTAGCGGCTTCTCGGCGCCGAAATACTTCAGCAGGCAGCGGCGCGTATGGCCGAGGATGACTCGGGTTGAGTCTTTCAGGTCGGTGCGCGAGGCGAAGTAGCTCTCCAGAAAATGGCCAAGCGTCGATCGATCGCGGCGCGGAAGGAGCTCCGTTTCCGCCAATTTGTCGTGCAGTTGAGGCGAAAGCGCGGCGACCCAGCGGCCGCATTCATCGTCTACCGGGTGGCCGGTGAGCTTGGCTGCAACGAGTTGCTCGATCCGTACTTTGACTGCCTCAGCGTGGCGCTGGCTCAGCTTGCCCAGTCGCAGCGTGCGTCGCCGTCCATCGGGGGCGACGAAGAGGATTCGGCGGCGCCCGTTCGGATCACGCGCAATGCTCGCCATCTTGGCTCTCCTTTCTGACAGTCCGGCGCTCCAGCCAGGCTCGTAGCGCGGCGATCGGATACACCGTGGCGCGACCCAGCCTCACGTGCGGGACTGGATCGTGCTTCTCGCGGTGCGTCAGCTCCCACAGGTGTCGTTGCGAGACGCCCAGCGCCTTGGCGGCCTCGGCGGGCCGCAACGAGAGTCGCGGGTTTGGCGCCGACGAAGACGCTTCCAGCATGTTTTTCCAGTCGCTCATGGATCGTGCGGTACCTCGGGTTCGGGATCAAGTGCTTTCGCGACCGTTTGTCGCGTTCGCATCGCGATTTGTCGTTGCTCGCTCACGCTTCACCCGGCGAAGGTCGGAATCAACCTCAGTGTTCGGTCGATCGTCGCGGTCGCTTCCCGTGGCATCGCCGAGCGCATCGGGCGTCGGGCGTTCCGTGAATGCGGATGAAACGTGCACCGACCGTCTCATGCGTCCTCCGCCCGCGATGCAACGACCGTCCTTCGGGTTCGTTCGACGGCCGCTCCGGAGCGGCTCGAGCGGCGCAACTTGCGTTCGGAAGCGAGGAATTCTCGATCCTGCGCCATGAATCGCCGGGCCATCTCGCGCAGCAGGACCGCCAGGTCCGGCGTCGCGCTATACGCGGCTTGGTAGCAGGCGGCGTAGCGTTTGAGCGTCTCATGCAATTCGTGGTCGGCCTCGACGATGATGCGTGTCGTCGCCGTGATGTGCACCGGCGGCAGGGCGAGTTTTCTCATCGATTGTTTCCTCCAAAGGTTGAACGCCGGGGCGACGCCATTCTGTCGTCCTGATAGGCGGGCAGCGGCAGGTCGCGGTCGACCAAAACGTAGAATGGCGTGCCCGCGCGGATGGTGATTGTGGGCGGCACATTGAGTTCGCGGTCGACGACGAGTTGGCCGATGCGACCGGCCTGCAGCGCCGTGGACTCGGCGGCCAACGACGCCACCTCGTTGTCGCCCGCGTCGCCGCGGGCTGCGTTGCCGCCCAGCGCGATGGCGGTGGAGAGGAACACCGCTCCCGTCAGGCGCAGCGGGTGATAGTCGACGCGATCGGCGAGGCCGGCAGCGCCGCTGAGGTCGGTGCCGGGCATTGCCTCGAGCGCGATGCTCTTGCCGCTGGGCAAGGTGAGCTGTCGCCAGGTGACCAGCACGCGGTTCTGTCCGTAGTGGATCTGCGAGCCATATTGGCCGATCAACCGCGCCCCGCGTGGCACGATGAGTATGCGGCCGGTGCGACCGTCGAAGATGTCGGCCGACACCTGGCCGATGATGGTGCCCGGCAGGTCGGTGTTGATCGCCGTGACCAATGCGGCAGGGATAACGGTGCCCGCTGCGAGAGTCGTTGCGGCGAGGTCGCCGTCTGCGTCGACAGGTGGTTCTTTCGGGTCATTCGCGTCGCCCGGCATCGTCGCGCTCTTCGTCGCCTCCGGCTCGATGGCGAAGCGAATCGGCGAGTCGATCGCGGCTTGGAATTCGGCCCGCAGTTGCCGCAGCCGCTCCGCCAGCGCCGGATCGGGTGTGGGCGGGGTCGGCACTGGCTTCGGTGAAGGCTTCGGGCTCTCGCGCGTCACCGGCGGCGGTTCCGGCTTGACTGGCGACGGGGTTGGCGGTGCGGGCGGTGCTGGCGGCGCGAAGCGATAGTCGGTCGGCCATTGTGAAAAGGGGTGCGGGATGCGCAGGCGGCTGTCATGGCGATCGCGCTGCGGGTCGTAGATGGCTGCGTGCTGTGCCGCGCGGCGGAGCGTGCCATACCAGACCACGATCGTGGCGGTGAGGCCGAGTACGCCCAATGCGGCCAGCACGGTGGTTACTCGGAGCCGGCGCACGCTCGGCAGGCGCGGCTGCAATTGAAGCACGTCCTGCGGGCGCTCCTTTCTCGATTGAGTTGCGTCGAGACTGGCCGTTTCGAAGAGTTCGGGTTGCTGGTGCATGGGCTTAGTCCTCCCGTCCCGCGAGAAAACGGCGGATTCCGGCGAACGGGCGGGAGCGCTGGTGGTGACGGACGCTCTCGATACGGACGCGCTTTCCGTCGGCGTGCAATTCCGCCCGTTCGAAGCGCTCGTGAATCACCAATCGGTCGGGATAACTGGTGCTGTTGACGAGCCGTACTTCGTCGTCGTCGCCCAGTACGTAGAGGGCGGGGAGCCGCTGCGCATCGGTCGGGAACTCGACGTAGACCCGCCGACCGTCGTCATAGACCTCCCACGGCGTCCAGTCGGGCGGATTTTCGTCGT
>JALHOX010000191.1:6127-8617 GCA_022842805.1 Phycisphaerae bacterium
TCGGCCTTGATGACATAGGCGTAGTTGCGGGCGCCGGTCTCGATCGATTCCGCGCGGGGTGCGGCACTCGGCGCCGGTGCTGCAATCGGGATTTGGTCGTTGGCGTAGCGCCATTCGACCGCGGAGTGGTAGGCCGTGTGCTCGACGCTGCGCAACTCCAGCAGATAGGTGCGCTCGTCCGTGGCGATCAGGAGATTGGTGTGCAGGCCTGGGTGGCGCGGCTTGACCAGCACCAGCGCGCGGGCCGGGCTGGTCGGGGCGGCGTCGGCTGCCGCCGTCGTCAGGCTCAGCCGTTCGTGTCCGAGCGAGTCTTTCGTGCCGACGTTGAAGCTGTCGACGATCCAGCGCGTGGTGTCGCCCGCCGCGGCGTGTTTGAGCGATTCGCCCGGCCGCAAATGGATGGAGGTGACGAAGCCGGGCGTGGTGAGCACTTCGTAGACGCGGCCCGGTTCGAAGTCGTAGATCTGCACGGCGTTCACGAACGCTCCGGGTGTGGCTTGTTCCAGGGCGTGAGTGTTGGCGTGCCGAACGGCTTCCACCGGCGTCATGAGGGCCGTCGCCGGTTGCGAGGTAGGAACAGGACGCGTGAGCAGGCCGCGGTCATTGGCCGGGAGCTCCGCATTGGGCCGTGCGAGCGCGTTGTTGCTCACGGTCGGCCGAGAACTTGCGGGGTTCACGGAACTGACGGCGGTCGGCGAGCCGGCATAGAAGCGACTGTTGCCGATGATCATGTCGGCCGGTGTGCGGTATACCTCAAGACGTTCGGAGCGTTCGATCCAGCCGCATCCGCCAAGAAGCGGGAGCGCAGCGAGAGCGAGACATCGGATTCGATGCGTGTTCATGTTCATTCCCTTTTCGGTGGTTGTGAGTTAGCTCGGCTGCGAGGCCGGCTGTGTGGTTAACGCATGGACTGCAGGTTCCCTGTCGAACGAATCGGTCGGTGCGAAGTCGCGGCTCCAATGGCAGGTGCGCACGTAAAGGCCCAGCGGGTTGCGGAAAACGTCGGCGTCGTCGCGCGGCGGCTGCAGCGTGATCTCGAACAGCCCGGTGTAGTGCGACGTCTGCGCTGGGCGGCCCTGGCGATACTCGGTCTCGGTCCAGCGCACCTGGTAGGTGTCAGTGCTGCGCGGCAGCACGTTGGAGACAGCGACGGTCCTCGCTCGTTCGCGGGCGTTGCCGTCTGCTGCGGCGTGGTCTTCCTCCGCCGCGGTATTCAGGGTTGCAATCGCCGGACCGCTGACGAAGTGGAAGACGCGCTCCCAGTTGTTTCGCAGCACCACCGGATCGGTGGGACGTTCGCGAACCCAGCGCACCAGCTCGCTCAGGAAGTAGCCGATCTGGGCGTGGCTTGGTTCGTAGCGCCCGGCCAGTTCGATGCGTCCGGGCTGGCCCGTGCGGTCGATTTCGACGACGTAGGTCTTGATCTCGCGCTTGGCCGTGGTCCAGACCAAACCCGCGGCGAGTACGCCGGTTGCGAGGATCGAGAGCAGCGCGATCAAGCGCCAATGAAACGCCTGTTGGCGGGCCGTGCCGATGCGGTCGTCCCACACCGCGGCGGCGCGCTGGAACGGTGTTTTCGGGACCACTTGGTTGTGCCGGTTCCCGTAGGTCCGTGTCGTTGCATCAAACGCCATCACTGACGCTCCTGATCGGATGAGTTGTTGGAGGAAGCCGCGGATTTGTTCCACGCGGCGCTGGCGCGATGACGGAGCTTCGCGGCCGCGGCGATTGTGCCCGTGCTCAAGTCTCGGGCGGTGGAGATCACCGTGCCGCCCGCCCGCCCCAGTCCCGCGAGCGTGACGGCCGTGTCCATGCTGCCGAGCCGCGCCGTGCCCGACGCTATGTTCTCCCCCAAGCGGCTGACGGTCAGCGACATCCCGAGCAGTACCAGCGACCCCAGCGCAAAATTGAACGTGGCCTCGATCGTCAGCGCCTCCGCGGTAAGGGGCGCTTCCTTCAGAATGGACTCCGCCAGGCCGAGCACCATCGTCAGCAGCATCAGGCGGATTCCCGAAGCGACGACCCAGCCGAACGGGCGCTCCGCGATGAAGGCGGTGCGATTGAGCAGCGCGAAGGGAACCAGCACGAAGCAGGCCAGCGCGCCCAGCTTGAACACCAACTTCGCAAAGAACATCTGCATGGCGAGCGCGAAGAAGGCGACGAGTATCGCGAACAGCGACAGCAGGAGTTGAAAGACTTCAATCAGGTTGTCGAGCACCTCCAGTCCGGACATGTCGCCGATGCGCTGCACGATCGGCGCAATCAGCGCCACGCCCCGGAACGCGACCGCGCCGGGTGTCAGTTCCGGGCCGCTGCTGACGGCGCTGCCGCCGGCCCGCAGTCCCAGCTCCATGGCCCCCACACTCACCAGTTCGGTCAGTTGACCCCAATTTTCGATCAGCCAGGCGAAGAAGCCGATGTAGAGCGCCTTGCGGGCGAGTTGCACCACGACCTGGTCTTCGCTCAGAGCCCAGAACAGACCGGCGATCG
>JALHOX010000192.1:0-8104 GCA_022842805.1 Phycisphaerae bacterium
CGCAACAGACTGGGGCCCGGCGGAGCACCGAGTTCGCCCCTCAGATGCGGCCGCATTGATGTGCCGTACTGGGAGTGACGACCCTCGGTCTCGCCGTCAGTGAGCAGAGAGTTGGTTGCTGGAGGACAGATGAAACGGTTTCGGTGCGATGCCGGCCGGTCTTGTTACACGGCTCGTTACGCACGAATTCTCGCCGCGCGAGCGCAGGATGTGCCGGGGCGAAACCGCGTTTTCCCTCGATGTGCCTGTTCGGGAGCTGAACTGTTTCGCGGCATCGCGTCTACGCGCGTTCTTCAATTCCGGGTTTACCGCTCCCCGCCCATGCCGCTGCCGCGGACCATCACAAAGTACAGATAAGTGCCCACGCAGACGACGAATACGCCAAAGCCCAGAATTGGATCGAGCGCGACGCCGAAGAAGATCGAGAGCGCGAGCATCGCCAGAAAGATCCACCAGGTTTGTCGTACCACGCGCTCGTAGCCGCTCATCGGTCGCTGGTCCTTCTCACAAAGCCCGCAAATCAAACAACCGCCTTGAGCGGCGCAGGATAGCGGCGTTCGGGCCTCACTTCGGCGTCGAGAGCCGCCCCTGCGTCATCGCGTCGCTCGCGCCGTAGAGCAGCAGGTTTCGGAAAATCGCCAGCACGGTCGGCGGCTCGAAGCCGTTGAGATCCCACACGTCGGTGCCCAGCAGGCCGATGCTCAGGTCGATCGGCGAATAGACCACCGCCAGACGCTGACCGATGCTGAAGCCGCGGAGCGGGGCGGCGTCGCGCACGATCGACTTTCGGCCTCGGGCGGAGCGGCGATAGCCGGTGGTCGACAGGCGCGTGGAATCCGGGAATTCGTCGCCGGTCAGCAGGGGGGTCGATTCGACCAGCAGCAGCGGCTCGGTCCGCAGCACCTCGCGCATTGCGTCCTCAAACGAATCGAGAAACTCGCGCGAGCCGCCGGCGGGGTCGGCGATCAGCACGCCGCCGCTCGACAAAAACTTTCGCAACCCGTTTTGTTCGACACTGCTGAGCGAGAAGCGCTGCGTGCCGGTGACGTGCAAGACGTCGAACTCCTCGCGGAGGTTTTGCTGATCGAGCCCGACGCCCGACGAGACCAGCAGACGGGTGGCCGTTTCGTTGTTCATCTCGGCGGCAAGTCGCACCCAGCCCCAGGGCTCAATATCCCACGTTCCGCTATGTCGCACGCGGCCGACGCGGATCGTACGCCGAATCTCGACGTTCTTCGGCGTGATGAGGGCCGATTCGAGCCGCGTCGTCTTCAGCCCCTTGTCGGTCGCGTAGAGATAGAGATTGACGCCGACCTGGAAGTTGCGCTCGTTTTTTCCCTCGGCGCGAAACTTGTTCCAGCTCATCGAGACGTCGCGCGTCACCAGAATCATCAGCGGGCGCAGCCCGTTATGCAGCTCAAAGGTCTGCGGCGGCTCGCTCAGTTTGTACTGAACGTCGCCGTTGTAGAGCGGGTGTTCGCGATCGGCCTTGCGCCAGGTCGCTCCGGGGAAGAGCCGGGTGCCCAGCTCCTGAAACGAACGGACGAAATTGCCGCTGTTTTCGTAAGCCGTGCCGATCAGCAATCCGCCCTGATTGACGTAGTCCTGCAGTTTCTGCGTTTGGGCCGGCGTCCACTCGGGCATGGCTCGCGCCCCGATGAACAGGGCCGGCGCTTCGAGCCAATCCGCCATGGGCGCGTCGAGCGGCACGATCTGCCAGTTGAACAGCCGCTCCAGCACGCTCTGCGTGTGCCACGTAAGCCCGGCCAGATCGCGGGCCCGCACATCCGATTCATCGCCGAGGTCGAGCTTGTTAAACACCAGCGGCGCGCGGCCGTGGCAGAGGAACATCAGTGCGAACGAGGTGTTGCGCTGCGGAGTGAGCCCCGCGCGATCCCACGCGCCCTCGCTCGATTGATCGCGGAGCAGGTCGGTCGCGCCGACGCGATACCAGTCGCGATTGCGAAAATACTTGTATCCGCTCGCTCGCCCGGCGCGCTCCACACCGTAGAGGTAGTAGTACTTCCAGTTCGACTGGCCATAGGGGTTGTCGGGGGTGAACTCGCGACCGAGCCAGTCGAGTCCGCGCTGAATTGCGGGCTGCAGGCCCGCCGTCTCTTTCGCGCTGCCCGCCTGCAGGCGATCCAACACCACAAACAGCGTCGCCACGCCGGCGGCGGTCATGCTGCCGTTGGACGCATCGCCACGGCGGTAGGCCCAGCCGCCGTCGCCTTGCTGTTGGCCGACCCAATGATCGCGGACGAGTTGCCAATAGGCCTGCTCACCGGTCATCTCGACGCCGGCGTCGGTCGCCATCCAGACGCCCAGCACGCCGTATTGGCTATTCGAGTTGTCCCACCAGCCGTTTTGCGCGTCGTCGATGACGTAGCCATAGGCGCCCGGCTGGTTGCTGCCGCGCGGGGCGCAGGCCCGCGCCAGCCAGCGCAGGTCTTCGCGCAGGGTGGCACGAAACTGTCGTCCGGGCACAAGCGAAAGGGCGTGGGCCCGCAGCGCGACGGAATAGGTCGCGCTCATTTTCTGTTTCTCCAACCAGTACAGCGCGTTGTTGAGATAGGTCTCGTTGGCCGATTCGCCGGCATACAGCAGTGCCAGGCACACCAAGGCGGTGTCCCCGCCGTGATAGCGATTTGTTTCGGCGTCCGCGCCGTCGGTTTCCCAATTTCCGTCGGGGGTCTGCTGACGCTTCAGCCAATCGACGGCTTTTTCGATCGATTCGCGAATCGCGCGATCGGTGATGACCGGCTCGTCGGCCCGGGCGGCGGCCGGAATTCCGAACAGGCCGACCCAAAAGAGAAGCAAATGGGTCAAACCGAACTTGGAAAATTGGGTCCGGATAAGCGAGGACTGACGGGAGAGCCGACCGGCCAAAATCGCGCACTTGCGTTGTCGCATTTGCCAAACGGCTCCGTATGGTTTTACAATTACCGATACTTCTGGGCGAGTCTGTCCCACACCGGCGTACGCAAGGCAGGTTCGTAAGTGTCTGATACATCAGAAGATACGCAAGTTGCGCGGGTCGCGGTCGAGCAGCGGTTCATCACCGAGCAGGAGCTCAACACCGCCCGAGAGCACCGCCGCGCCATGTCGACCAACGGACGCGTGCGCCCGCTGAGCGATGTGCTGGTCGATCTCGGCTTTCTAACGCGTACGCAGCTCACGCGACTTCAAGGCTCCAGCGACGAATCGGGCAACCGACCGGCGCAGCAGATTCCGGGCTATCAATTGCAGCGCAAGTGCGGCGCCGGGGCGATGGCGGTCGTGTATCGCGCCAAACAGCTTAGCCTCGATCGCACCGTCGCCATCAAAATCTTACCCAAGCGGCTCAGCCAGAACCCGGAATTCGTCCAGCGCTTCTACAAAGAAGGCCGCGCCGCCGCCAAGCTCAGCCATAACAACATCGTGCAGGCCATCGACGTCGGCGAAGCCGGCGGGTTCCACTATTTCGTCATGGAATTTGTCGAAGGCCGCACTGTCTATGATGAACTCGCGGGCGGCAAAATTTATGCCGAGAAAGAAGCGATCGAGATTGTGCGGCAGGTGGCCGACGCGCTGGCCCACGCCCACGAGCGCGGCTTTATTCACCGCGACGTGAAGCCCAAGAACATCATGCTGACCAACGAGCGCGTCGCGAAACTGGCCGACATGGGTCTGGCGCGCGAGGCCAGCGATGTCGAGTCGGCCATGGCCGAGGCGGGCCGGGCCTATGGCACGCCATACTACATCAGCCCCGAACAGATTCGCGGCGAATTGCACATCGACCATCGGGCCGACCTTTATTCGCTCGGCGCGACGTTCTATCACATGGTGACCGGCAAGGTGCCCTTCGAAGGGCCGACGCCGACCGTGGTGATGCACAAGCACCTGAAAGAGCCGCTGGTGCCGCCGGATCACCTGAGCGTAAAGCTGACGGCGGGTTGCGGCGCGCTGATCGAAAAGCTGCTCGCGAAGAAGCGCGAGGATCGCTACAGCACGGCGGCAGAATTGCTCACCGATTTGGAATTGCTGAAAAACGACCGGCCGCCGAAGTATGCCGGGCAGAACATCGGCGGGGCGGCGTTTGAGTCGCTGACGCGCGGCGAAGCTCTGGAAGACCAGCCGAACGCGATGCAGGCCCGCGCGGCGGCGACGGCGGCCAGCAATCAGACGTTGATCATGGTGCTGAGCATCGTCGCGGGGGCGGCGATTCTGGGGTGCTTGATTCTGGTCGCGGTGTTGCTGAGCAAGTAGTGAACCGCGAGCCGTCGGCCGCGACGGCGATTCGGCTACGGGGCGACCACCTCCAGAGTCATCGAGGCCCACCAGCTTTGCCAGTCGGCGTCGAGCTTTTTGGCGGGGTCGGCGCGCTCCATGTGCACAGCGCTGATCAGCCAGCGGCCCGCCTCCTTGAGTTCAATGCTGGCTTCGCCGGCGGCGTCGGTGGGAAGGGTCTGTCGCTTCCCGCCGGCTTCGCGCGAGAAGTAGGAAAGCTGGGCGTTGGCGAGCGGCCGGCCGCGGAGCAGAAGACGGACGCGGAGCTTGTCGCCCTTTTTCGGGGCGAAGGGGTCGCTCAGCGGGACGAGTTCGAGGGGCATGCCGACCGGCTTGTCGAAGGTCACTGCGGGCCCATTGCCCACCCGCACAAACGATTTGCAGCAGCGTGAGTAAGACTCGCTGCCGGCCTTGTCGGCCTCGCCCTTGGCGGCACGTTCGGCGCGGATGGATTCGAGGCCTTCCTCTGCCAGATACGCGTCGAACTTGGGGGCTTCGAGAATGATGCGGGTGGGGTTGCTTTCGTAGACCAGCATGAGATCGCCGGCGGTGATCGGCCGCAAAATGCCGGCGGGGGTCTTTTTCTCGATGCCGAGGATCGCCTCGCGGCTCGCGCCGCTGAAGGCCTCAAAGCGAACCATCCGCGAGAGGTCGCGCGGTTTGGCTTCGCCTTGGAAGTTTTCGCCGACCATCCATTGCAGGTCGATGCGCTCGTCCACCGCGGCGGTGTGTTTGCTCGGCTCGAGCCAGAACTCGTGGGCCGAGGCGAAGGGGACCAGGAGCGTGCTGAGGATCAGGAGTTTGTTGGTCATGTTCTATCTCGGCGTGCGTAGCGCGCTGGGTCCGCTGTGCGGCCCACGTTGCGGCGCGTAATGGAAAAGGCCCGCACAGCGGACCTCACAAAAGTCGAAGCGGACTCTGCACAGAATACAACGGAGGGGCACCCTCGAAGTCGTTTCGCGGCGCGGCCTGCCAACCAGCGCCGCGGCGTGATCCGAGGGAGCGCCCCTCCGAAGGTCGGACCGTGGACGGGCGGAGTGACTCGTCCGCCCGTCCCACCCACCGGAGAGCACCGCTGCCGGGTCTCGGCGTGCTTCCAGTTCTTCCCGAAGGTTTGTCCATCCGGCCCGTCGTGCGTTTCAGCGGTCATTGTCGCGCGATTTACTCGGCCGCGGTTTCGCCGCCGATCTGGGCCAGCAGGTCGTCGAAGGCGTCGGGCCGCTGCGGGAATTTCAGGTCGAGGCCGTTGACCTCAACCGGGGGCAAACATTCATCGGTCGTAATGATCTCGCTGACCAGGTCGACGAACTTGGTTTGGTCGGCGACCGCCGGCGGCGGGACAAACGGGCACCCGCCCATCGTCAGCGAAATCCCGCTCAGGATGGTCAGTTTCGCGATCCATTTCTTCATGGCTTGTTCCTTTCGTGTGTCGCGTATCAAAGGCCGAAGCTGGCAGGCCAATGTTCGAGAGGCATGCCAGCTTCTGCGGGATTACTGCGTATCGTTCGGCGAACCCGGCAGCGGCGTCTTCAGGTAGGGGAAGGCGTTGTCGAAGAAGCTGCTGTTCACGATCGCACCGTCGGTGAAGGGCAACTGGCCCGAAGCAGCGACCGACGCGTCGAGCAATACGCCCATCGCCACCCGCAGCTCGATGTCGACCACGTCGTCGCCCGGTCGACGACCGTTGGGGAAGCCGGCGAGGTCGCCGCCGATGACGCCGAGGTTGTTTTGCGCGGCGAGCGCCGTCGGGGCGATGCTCGTGTTGAGCCGCAGCATTTCCGCGGTGGAGCCGTTGACGTTCAGCCCCTGCACGCCGGTGAGGAAGGCTGCGACGAGGTCGGTGCGCGGGAACTGGGTCGGAGCGCGGACGCCGGCGTCGAAGAAGAGGATTTCGAGCAGCTTGGGCAGCGTCGGATTCGTGACGTAGGTCGCAAACTTTGCGTCGCCGGTGGGGTGGCTGGCGTTGAATCGGTCCTTGTCCGGCAGGCCGATGACGACTTCGTTGACGAGCGGACTGCTGAGGCGCGAGACCTGCACGAGCGGGCCGCCCTCGACCGTCGGCTGGTTAAAGGTCGGGTTCGGATTGAGCACGCGGGCCTGCGGCAGACTGGCGGTCGTCCAGGCGCCGATGGTCGGGTTGCCCTGCACCAGGCAGGAGATCGGCAGCTCAAGGATGAACGAGGTCACGTTCGCATCGGCCAGGTCGTCGCGCTCCGCGTCGACGGCGCCGAGCGGGTTGCTGATGTTCACCAGGTCGAAGGTCTCGCCCAGGTTCACGACGAACGAATCCTTGCGCTGACCGACGAACATGCGGCCCTGCTGGTCGCAGCCGGGGATCGTGATGTTGAAGATCGAGGCGTTGGCGTAAGCCGCGTAGTCCGGGATCGACTTCAGACCGATGTTGTCGACCGGCTTGCTGAAGCGGACCGCGTTGGTGCCGGCGTTGCGGACCTGGCTGACCTGACCGGTGCGACGATCGCCGCGGATCAAATTGACCGTGTAGGTCTCCTCGATATTCAACGCGCCGGTGTTGCCGGCGGCGATCTGGCCGATGTTGATCAGCGGGACGGAGACCATCTTCTCCTGACCCGGAGGGCCGACCGGCACCTGCAAGTCCTTCAGCTTGTTGTTGAAGCGGAACTGGAAGGTGAGGTCTTCGCGGGCGTCGCCGTTGTTGTCGATGTGGATCTCGTAGACGGCGTTGGGATCCATGAAGAAGTAGTTCGGACCGCCGTAGGGCTGCTGCAGCGGGATGTAGTTGGCGACGATGGTGACGAAGCCTTCGCGGCCGGGCTCATAGCTGCGGAACATGTAGAAGTCGGTGCCGTCGACCTTGGGGTGCTCGGTGATGAAGGGGGCTTCGCGGTGGCTGCTGGCGGACGAGATCGGGGCGAACGCCGAGGCGACGAAGCCGGCGCAGAACATCCCCGCGAACGTGGGAAAACGACGCATGAAAGTCTCCAGTATGTGGGTGGTTGACGCGGTTTGCGGCTGGTCCGACGTTCGTTTCGGCGAACCGTTTCGCCGACGGGATCTCGCAAACTACACCGGTATTACGGCGGAGTCGGAGCGGTGGATTCGGAAACTGTGTCGTTTTTCGGGAGGGACGACCGGGGGGCGGTGAGCCGCATTTTCGGCGCGGGGACGCCAGAGGCGGATGAAATCCGCCCTACGCGGTCATCGGCAACCGCGTGCTATCGGGCGGCGCCGGGGCGGCGGACTGCGTCGATGGCGTCGCGCTAGAGGCTGTGTCGGCGTAGGCGCGGATCGCCTCTTCGTCGGAATAGCGGATCGAGGTCAGTTGGCCCGCAAAGTCGTCCGGGAAGTTTTCAAGGCCCGCGACGCCGATCTCCTTCGGCCATTCGCCGCGCGGCCAATAGGCCGTGCCGAAGAGCCAATCCCAGATCGAGAGGATCGAGCCGTAGTTGCTGTGCTGTCCGCGGCCCTCGATCGAATGATGCCACCAGTGCTGCTCGGCGGAGTTGAGCACATAGTTGAGCGGTCCGATGTAGGTCTTCAGGTTGGCGTGGTGCCAGAAGCCCTTCAGGATGTCAATCGAGGTGTAGAGGACCACGACGCTTTCGGTGACTCCGAGGAGCTGAAACGGAAGCGTGATGGCGAAGTTTTTGACGATGCCTTCGAGGATGTGAAAGCGGAAGACCGACATCGCGTCCATCTGCACGACGGTGTGATGCACCCGATGCACACGCCACAGAGCGTTCGACTCGTGGTACCAGCGGTGCAGCCAGTAGCGGCCGAAGTCATTGATCAGAAAAAAGATGGCGAACTGACCCCACCAGCCGATGGCGGGCATGACGTCGACTGCCCGCGGAAC